>JBARAJ010000108.1:0-11322 GCA_049791915.1 Candidatus Udaeobacter sp. | reverse complement strand
CGAATTCGGCTCATTCGCCTTGCAACTCCGCTACAAGCTGAACGTCCTTGTCGCCGCGGCCGGAGAGATTCACGATGATGGCGTCGTCAGGTGGCAGCTCGCGCGCGAGGCGAATCGCGGGCAGAATAGCATGTGCTGTTTCCAGGGCAGGAATGATGCCTTCCACTCTTGCGCAGAGTCGAAGGCCTTCGAGGGCTTCTGCATCAGTCGCCTGCGTATATTCGGCGCGCCCGCAATCACGGAGAAATGCGTGCTCGGGGCCAATTGCTGAGTAATCCAGTCCGGCCGAAATCGAATGCGTCGTGGCGATCTGGCCGTTTGCATCCTGAAGCACATACGACATCGTGCCTTGAAGAACGCCCACGCGCCCGCCGCCGCTTTTTTTCCCGCTGTGAAACCTCGCAGCGTGTTCGCCTAACGAATTGCCGCACCCTCCAGCCTCTACACCGATCAATCGCACGCCTTCATCTCCGATAAACGGATGAAACAATCCGATCGCATTCGACCCGCCGCCGACACACGCAATCAGGGCGCGCGGCAATTTGCCTGTTGCGGCCAGAATTTGTTCGCGCGCTTCGCGTCCGATGACGCTCTGAAACTCACGGACCATCAGCGGATACGGATGCGGTCCAAGCGCGCTGCCCAGCAGGTAGTAAGTGTCGTGGACGTTCGTCACCCAATCGCGTAGCGCCTCGTTGATAGCGTCCTTTAGCGTGCGTGTCCCCGCGTTGACGGTGATCACATCAGCGCCCAGCAATCGCATGCGGAACACGTTCAGGGCTTGTCGGCGCACATCTTCCGCGCCCATGTAGATCACACACCGCAATCCAAACAATGCGCAGACCGTTGCCGTCGCGACCCCGTGCTGTCCTGCCCCAGTCTCGGCAATAACACGATATTTGCCCATCCGGCGCGCCAGCAGCGCCTGACCCAGGGCGTTATTGATCTTGTGCGCGCCAGTGTGCAGAAGATCTTCGCGCTTCAGATAAATTTGTGCGCCACCGGCATGCGCAGTCAGCCGCTGCGCGTGAGACAACGGCGTCGGTCGGCCGGCGTAGTCGCGCAGCAGTATGTTGAGTTCGCGCCAAAAATTCGCATCGCCGCGAGCGTGCATAAACTCAGTCGTCAACTCCTCGAGCGGCGCGACCAATGTTTCCGGAACGTAGCGGCCACCGAACTTGCCCCAATGTCCATGCTCGTCCGGTTCGCTTGTTGTGATCATAGATATCGTGTCATGTTGAGCGAAGCGAAACATCTCTGACTGATTGCAATGAGTTTCATTTAGAAAATGATCCGAGATCCTTCGCTTCGCTCAGGATGACATTGTGGAGGGTGGCGTGTGAGTCGATGTTGCGCGTACCGAGAGTTCCGCTGCTCGCACAGCGCCGATGAATTGTTTGAGCGCACCATGATCTTTCACGCCGGGCGCGTTTTCTATCCCGCTGCAAACGTCAACAGCATGTGGTGTCACCGCCGCGATCGCTCGACCAACATTTTGCGCGTCTAATCCGCCGGAGAGAATCAGGAACCGCGTGTAGCGCATCGCAGCCCGCGCAGCAGACCAATCGCAGGTCTGACCCGTGCCGCCCCGGAGCTCGGGGTGGTACGCATCGATGAGTACATCGCATTCTGGAAACGCTGCTGTTTGTTCTGGTTCGAATCGCGTATGGGTTGAGAGAGCGCGAATCACGCGAAATTCTCGAGCCAGTTCGTTGCACGATTCAGGCGTTGTATGTCCATGCAATTGAACGCATCGAACGCCGGCAGTTTTGGCGAGCTTGCGAATTTCTGCTGGATCCGCATCGACGAAAACGCCGACGGCGCAAGCTCGCGCCGGGAGCGCGTCCACAATCCGGCGGACGATAGTCGGCTCGATGTAGCGCGGGCTCGCTGGGTAAAAGTTGAACCCAATCATGTCCGCGCCGAGTTCGACGCACGCGCGCGCATCATTCGCATTTTTAACACCGCAGATTTTGATCTGTATCGGATTCGTCATGGAAACCACAAACGGGCGGGCGTTTGGCAGGGCCCGTCACTCCGTGACCGCCGTTCCTGGGTTTTGGATGCCGCCGGGGCGGGCGGCACGGGAGTGCCGCCCCTACCTTTCATCAGCGCAGGTTCAACACTGTAGGGCGTCTGTGTCAGACGCCATGGCGTTTCACAGAAACGCCCTACAACATTCGCATCATTCATTATTCGTCATTGGACTGGATGGCCGCTCGCATTGTCGCGCTCGGCCCAAGCGATGAAATCCCGAAGAGCCGCTTCGGGGTCCGTTGCACGCATTAGCGCTTCGCCGATGAGAAAACCGCGGAAGCCAAGCGCCCGCAGATGGCGCAGAGACGTCGGGTCTTGTAATCCACTCTCCGAAATCATGATTTGATCTTGGGGAGCTTCAGCGATCAAACGCTCACTTGTCTCTAATGAAGTTCGAAACGTCCGGAGATCGCGATTGTTGACTCCGATGATCTTCGCGCCCGTTCTGACCGCGCGGCGCAGCTCTTCTAAAGTGTGTACTTCCATCACGGCATCGAGACCGAGTTCGTCCTCCGCGGTTGATCGCAGTTTTGCTAACGCAGCGTCGCCAAGAGCTGCTGCGATCAACAACACAGCATCTGCACCGACAGCAGCCGCTTCGTAGATCTGTATTTCATCGATGATAAAATCTTTGCGCAAGAGCGGCAGGGCTGTGCTCGCGCGAATCGCTCCGAGATCGAGAATCGAACCGCCAAAATATTGTTCGTCCGTCAGGACCGAGATAGCACATGCGCCACCGCGCTCGTAACGAGTGGCGACGTCGGTCGCGGACAGATCACTACGGATCGTTCCAGCCGATGGCGAACGGCGTTTAAATTCTGCGATAATGTTCACTCCTCCTGAGTTCGATTCGAGTGCTCGCAACAATGGACGCGGCGTCGCGTTTGCCCGGATCGCCAATGCGCGGTCGCGAAAATCCTGAGCCACCGAATCGGCTCGAAGTCGCGCTACGACTTCCCGTTTTCGATCAAGAATTTCAGAGAGAATAGTGGCCATCATCAGCTTCGATTTGTCTCGCGAATTAGCGCCTCCAGCTTCGATGCCGCCTGTCCACTGTCGATGCTTTCACACGCCATTGCTGCTGCGTTTTGAAAATCGTTCGCCACGCCCGCGAGATACAGCGCCGCAGCAGCGTTTATGGCGACCAGATCGCGGGCCACAGCAAACTCGCCGCTTTTTTCGCCGTCGAAAATTGCGCGGGTCACTCGTGCATTTTCAATCGGGCCTTCCCGGCGTTGATCAACAGATCGGCGTTGTAGTCCGAAGTCCTCGGGCGAAATTGTAAACGTCTTCACGCCGGCGCGCGCCGAGCACGCTGCGACAAAGGTCTCGCCTGTAATCGTCACTTCATCCAGCCCGTCGGCGCCGTGAACAACCCACGCTTGTTTCAGGCCGAGAAGCGCGAGCGCGGATGCGACCCGCTCAACGAGCGAATGATCCCACACGCCCACAAGTTGAAAAGGCGCACGCGCCGGATTCGTTAGGGGACCGAGCAGATTGAACGTGGTATGCACGCCCAATTCCCGGCGCACCTGCGCAACACGAGCGGTCGCACGATGGAAAAGTGGCGCAAAGATGAAACAAATTCCGTGGTCATTGAGACAACGTTCCACGAGTTCCGGAGGCGCGGCAGTATTCACACCCAGCGCTTCGAGCATATCGGCGCTCCCGGAATTCGAGGTTGAAGCGCGCGCACCGTGCTTCGCTACAGCCAAACCGGCACCCGCGATGACGAATGCTGCGGCTGTTGAAACGTTGAACCGTTTGGCCGCACTCGAACCAGTTCCTGCCGTATCGATGAAGCGCCCGTGCCGCGAATGCAGGGGTGTCGCGCGTTCGCGCATCGCTTCAGCCATCCCGGCAAGCTCGTCGACCGTTTCGCCTTTAGCCGTCAAAGCGACGAGCGCCGCTGCTATCTGCGTATCCGTGGCGACTGGATCAAGCAATGCATTGAGAAAATTCGCCGCTTCGGTCCGTGAAAGATTTTCTCCGCGCACAAGACGCATCGTCATTTCGCGAAGATCGAGATTGCCCGTTTCCCTTACCATCACTTGCGGATTCATTGCGCTTTTATCTGACTCGCCATTGCGAGCGCTTTCATCATTGCCCGCGCCTTGATCACGGTTTCTTCGTATTCCCGTTGCGGATCCGAATCGGAGACGATTCCCGCGCCGGCCTGAAAGTACGCGTGCCCGTTTTTCAATACGGCACAGCGCAGTGCGATGCAGGAATCAACGCTCCCGTTGAATCCGAAATACCCGATCGCGCCTGCATAACAGCCGCGCCGCGTTTTCTCCAATTCGCTAATAATTTGCATAGCGCGGATTTTCGGCGCCCCGGAGACAGTGCCGGCAGGAAATGTCGCTCGCACTGCGTCGAACGCGCTACCATCGGCGCGTAAATGCCCTACTACGTTCGAAACGATATGCATGACGTGGCTGTAGCGCTCGATCTGCATGAACTCTGTTACGCGAACGGAACCGAATTCTGCGACGCGGCCGACGTCATTCCGCGCGAGATCAACAAGCATGATGTGTTCGGCCCGCTCCTTCGGATCGCCCAGAAGTTGAGCAGCGTTGGCTTCGTCTTCTTCCGGGGTCAGACCCCGAGCGCGTGTTCCCGCGATTGGACGAATCTCCACGCTGTCGTCAGCCAACCGGACATGCATCTCAGGCGAACTACCGACGAGTGAAAAATCGGCGCCGAAGTTGAGACAAAACATGTACGGCGAAGGATTGATGAAACGAAGGCAACGATAGAAATCGAGTGGTTCGCCGTCGAACGGCGCCTCGAATCGTTGCGATAAAACGACTTGGAAAACATCGCCTGCGGCGATGTATTCCTTCGCTCGCTTTACTGCGCGCTCGAACTCTTCGCGGGAGAAATTGCTTCGCGGCAGCGGCTGTTCTGCATCTTCCACGATCGGAACGAGGCGAAGATCGACCGGTTGCGTGAGCTTTTGCTTAATCGAAGCCACGCATTCAACAGCGCGCGCGAAAACCTCTTCAGGCGAATCGTCGCCGAGAAATGCGTTGACGATGATTTTCAAGCTGCGCAGCCGGTGATCGAAAACCACAAGCGCGCTCGGAACCATAAACAGCGCCTCAGGCAGTTGGAGGTCATCTTGCTGCGCCAGTGGAACTTTGGGCTCGAAAAAGTGGATTGCCTCGTAGCCGATAAATCCGACAGCGCCGCCGGCAAACCGCGGCAATTCGGGGCGCGAAACGAACTGATAACGTTCTAGCAATTTTCGCACCTCATCGAGGGGATCGGTGCTTGTTTCGAGTCGTCGTTGGTTTCCGTCCTCGATGATTCGAACCTCGCGCCCGTAGCTTTGCAAAACCACGCGAGCGTCCACACCCACGAATGAAAAACGGCCCGAGACATCGTTCTTTTCGGTGGACTCAAAAAGGAAACTGTAACCGCCGCGGTCCAGTTTCTTGAAAGCTGAAACTGGTGTTTCTCCATCCGCGATGAACTCGGCGAAAACCGGGATGACGTTGCCGTGTTTCGCGAGCTCGAGGAATTCCCCCAAAGTCGGAGTGGCTTGTGCTCTCATTTGATGGGTCGGGTTTGACTCGTGTTACTTGGATTGAACACTTTGGTTCGCTTCTCCCTCCCGAAGGGAGAGGGCAGGGTGAGGGTTTGCCGCTTCAGTGCCAGTACTGTTTTGGAACCCCTCACCTCAATCCTCTCCCCTTGCACCAAAGGGAGAGGCGGCCAGAAACACACGGACTTTAAAGGCACTCTCATACGTGAAGTGATTTGTGACGCGTTATCGAAATCTTGGGTGTGAGAGCGAGGAATCGCGCAAGGATTTTCTTGCCGTCATTAGTAAGCACGGACTCGGGATGGAACTGCACTCCGTACACGGGGAATTCGCGATGGCAGAGCGCCATGATTTCTCCGTCGTCGCTTTCTGCAGTGATCTCGAGACAGCCAGGCAATGAAGTCCGCTTCACAACAAGCGAATGATATCGGCCAGCCTCGAACGACGTGGCCAAATCGGAAAAGAGGGTGTTCCCGTTGTGCGTAATGGTCGATGCCTTCCCGTGCATCAGCCGCGAAGCGCGAACGATTTCTCCGCCATATGCTTCGGCGATGCATTGATGTCCCAGGCACACACCCAGAATTGGAATCCGTGCGCCAAACGCCAGAATGACGTCTTTACTGATCCCCGCCTCGCGCGGTGTGCAAGGCCCTGGCGAAATGCAGATACGCTCAGGCGCTAATGCGCCAATTTCCTTCAAAGAAATCGCGTCATTCCGCCTAACGACAAGCTCACATCCAAGCTCGCCGAAATACTGCGCGAGGTTGTAAGTAAATGAATCGTAGTTGTCGATTAGCAGAAGCATGTTGAAAGCTGCCGGATGTCATTCTGAGCGAAGCGAAGAATCTCTGATCCTTTTCTTGGCGAATCGCGCGTCAAAAACAGCCAGAGGTGTTTCGCTTCGCTCAACATGACAGCGTGTTTAGGTCATTGAGTTTCCGTTTAAGGAGACAAGCTCGTGAATCGCTCGAACTTCGCTGACGAGTTGAAGATATTGGGACGGCGTTAGCGCCTGTGCGCTGTCCGATAGCGCCAACTCCGGCTGGTTGTGCACCTCGATCATGAGACCGTCCGCGCCGGCAGCCACGCCTGCTTTTGCCAGCGGCGTAACCATGTACGCCGTGCCGGTGCCGTGCGAAGGATCAACGATCACCGGCAAATGCGAAATCCGCCGGATCGCCGGCACCGACGCAAGATCGAGTGTGTTTCGCGTGTGCTGCGCGAATGTACGTACACCGCGTTCGCAGAGGATCACGTTGTAATTGCCTTCAGCCATGATGTACTCCGCGGCGAGCAACCATTCCTCGAGCGTTGCAGCCATGCCGCGCTTCAACAGCACAGGCAACCTTGATCGGCCCGCGCGCTTCAGAAGCGAAAAATTCTGCATGTTGCGAGCGCCGATTTGAATGACGTCGCCGCACTTTTCAATCAGATCGACATGTGACTCCTCGACGGCTTCAGTCACAATCTTC
The DNA here is from genome assembly GCA_049791915.1 of Candidatus Udaeobacter sp. Taxonomy (GTDB): domain Bacteria; phylum Verrucomicrobiota; class Verrucomicrobiia; order Chthoniobacterales; family UBA10450; genus Udaeobacter. The sequence continues at coordinate 4,263 of JBARAJ010000108.1, read as the reverse complement.
AGCCCGAACTCCTCGCGAACAGCCGACATGATCTCCCAGCCTTTTTCGCCGAGGCCCTGGAACGTGTAAGGCGAGGTTCGAGGTTTCCAAACGCATCCACGGAAAAAACTCGCACCACTTTGCTGGACAATTTTTGCTATTGCGAAGGCTTGCTCGCGGCTCTCGATCGCGCACGGCCCGGCTATGATTGCCAGCTCGCTGTCACCAATCGCCGCGTCGTCGACGCGAACCACGGTTTTATCCGGTCGCAGATCGAGTGTTACTAATTTGTATGGCTTCGTAACGCGGATCACTTCCGCAACACCGTCCAGATTTTCGAAACGCCGGCCATCGACCGGGCCTTCATTGCCTGTGATGCCGATCGCAGTTCGTGTCGCTCCCGGCATCGGATGCGCGCGGAAGCCGACTGCCTCGACAACGTTCACCACCGCATCGATCTCCGATGCCGTGGCGTTGGGTTTCATTACAATTAACATTTGATCATAAGTGGTTGGGTTATTTCGACAGACGCAGAGGCAGATCTCCTGCGAGAGAGAGATGGTTCAGCGCCCGTTGAAAAACGTTCGCTTTCTATCGCCAGATTTCGAGCGCTGACGCGAAGATGCACCGCGAGCTATTTGCGGCTTCTGCTGAGTAAACCGTATCAGCGCTCATTGCCTACGAGCATAGCGACAGTCCGAAGGTTGTCGACTAGAAATGTGAATGCTTGGTAACAGCGACGTTACCAAATCGCAGAACGTTGCGGTGAAACCCAGCAGCCGTGGTTCCAGCCAACGCCGATAAGGGTACAGAATGCTTGCAACAAGAAAGCTGGTAACTGTTTTCTCAATCGTCGCTGCGGGAATGATCGTGGCACCAGTTTTTGCACTAAAGGTGACTGAGCCGGCGGCTGCGTCGCACGGGTACCCTGGCTTGTGCGACATCAACGGGAAAAAACTTGCTGACGGCGAATTCCGGCAATGGGTAGAAAACAATCGGCTGCACATTGTGATCACTTACAAATTTTCCGCCGGCGAGGTCTATGAGGAACACTCGCAATTTCGACAAGAACCAGAGCTGATCCAGGAAAAATGGTCCTGGAAAGAATCGAAACATGGAAGATCGCAGCGTGAATTCGCTGTGGATTTTCTGTCCGGAATCGCTAGCGCACACATCAGCCAGGATCACAAGGATGTGTCCAAAAGGATTAAGATTGAGCCGGGTCGGACGTTTGCCGGGTTTGGGTTTAGCCTTGCCTTAAGTAATCTGCACAAACGCCTCCTGAGTGGCGAACAAGTTCAGCTCAAGGCAGTCGGTTTTTCGGATTTCCCAACGCTTGGCCCGCAAGTTGTGACAGTAACAATTTCTCACGGAGGGGTTGACCATATGAAAATGTCGGGCCGCGCGCTAAAGGGCGATCGCTTCGCCATTCATTCGGAAATTCCGTTCATCGCAAAATTCTTTGTTAATGTGCCCGACACGAAAATCTGGCTAACCAATCCCGCGCCGGCTGGTTTTCTGCGGTGGGAAGGCCCAATTGTGCTGCCGACGGATCCAACAGTTCGTGTTGACTTGCTCTCAGGCGAAAAAAGCGGACCGGCTCAGTCTGCGGGAAGTTAGACGCGAGCGCAGATACTTCTGCACATTTCATCGGAAGATGAAGGGCAGTGTCATCGTAAAATAGGCCGCGATTAAGCGCTGACGGCCAGTTTTAAAGGAAGCTACTGACGAAGACATCTCCACTGACGCGATGATGGAATACTTCAAGCCATTAACGAGCTGGCTCGAGGAACAAAACAAAGGCCGCCAGATCGGCCGGGAGTAGCTCCTTTGTTAATGGTGGATCGGCTTCTCCGAAGACGATGCTGGCGCCGGCGCGCCCTCGCGCCGCCAACCACCGGCCCGAGGGCGGGCCGTCTCCATTACTAACCTGCGAATCTCGGCGAGGCGCCTGGTTCGCGAAGTCAGTGGGTCATCTTCGCGGCGGCTTTCATCACCTCGGCTTGCACCACCGGCATTATGTCTGCCATGTAAGCACCAAATTTTTGCATCGCCGATTTTCCGACGGGCGAGCCGTAAAAATCGGCCAACGCCTTCAATTCTTCAGTTGTGAAATTCTTTACCATCGCATCGATCATCGCTTTGGATAACGCGGCAACATCCACCTGGGTAGTCATCAATTTCTTGAATTGCTCACGTTGATCCGCCGGAAGGCTTTCAGCCATTTTGTCAGCCATGTCCTCGAATAGCGCCTTTGGCGGGCTAACCTGGAGATAACGTTCGGCTTCTTTGCGTCGCGTTTCGGGAGTATCTGCAGCACTGAAAACCGGAGACCAGGCGAACAATGTAAGGAGGACCAAAACGACAAGTTTTTGTTTCATAGTGCGCGATTGATAACGCAGCGCCGACAGTAAGGCCATCTTTTTCAGCACGCGCTGACTTCCGTTGGTTAAATCAGTACCGCAGCCAGCCCAAGAAAAACGAGCAGGCAACCTACGTCGGTGAAAGTGGTGACGACGATGCTGGACGCCATTGCGGGATCGGCTCCTAGTTTTTTCATTACCAACGGAACCATTGCGCCGGCCACACCACTGAAACAACAACTGATGGTGATGGCAAGGAACACCACAAGACTAAGCATTAGCGCGTCGGGGCTCTTTATCATCCTGGCAAAGATAAACATCGCGACGCCTCCCGTAAGTCCGGTCAATGCGCCATTAAATGTCCCTAACAAAGCTTCCTTGACCAGAAGCAGACGTTCTTTCCCAGATCTCAGGTCACCCAGGGTGATCCCACGCAAACACACCGCGAGTGCCTGCACCCCGGTGTTCGCAGCCTGGCCAATGAGTACAGGCAGAAACACCGCCAGCGCAATGATCCGATCGATTGTGTGCTCAAATAATCCAACAACGAGAGCGGCAAGCAGGCCGCAGAACAAATTTACCTGTAGCCATGGGTGCCGGAATCTTAAGCTCCGCGACCACGGCGTAGTAAGCCGTTCCTCTGTTTCGACACCGACCATTTCGCCTGGCTGCGCGCTTAACTCGACCGCTTGCGCTTCAAAAAGCATCTGACCGCGCACCAAGCCGATAAGTTGCCCGGATTTTTCGCAAACGGGATACACTGGGTAATGGCGAACCAGCACAGCTCTCATCGCCTGGGTCAACGACATATCGGGCGTTAGATAGAACGGATCCGGCAGCATGATCTCATCGAGGCGTTGCTCGCGTTGCGCCAATAGCATGTCGCGCATGACCACTACCCCGAGAAGTTTGTCCTCTGTGTCCGTCACGAACGCGTAGGTGATAATCGTTTTTTTCGCGAGCCGGCGAATTTGTTCCGTAGCTTGGCCGACGGTCGTTGTCGGGCGGAAGACTGCCAGCGGCGGCTGTATGAGCCGCCCAACGGTGCGTTCCGGATAAGTTTGATTGCGCATCCATTGCTGCGTTGTCTCGGAAGAAGCAGTCGCCAGAATCGTCTCGCGCCGGAATAAATCGAAGCGTTGCAGGATCTTTAGTGTTGCCGCGGGATTAAGCAGCTCGAGCATCTTAACGACGAATTCATCCGGATACGGCTCGAGCATTTTTACTGCTTCGCGCGGATCGCGTTCGACGACCTTGGTGAAAAGTTCTCGCAATTCCGGTTCAATCTCCAGCACTGCGCCGGATGCAATCTCTGTTGTCCTCTTGCTCATGGGCGCGAGTGTGGCAAGCCGAGCGTGAGCTGGCAACATTAAGTCTCTCAGCGCTGAAGGTTGCAGAATGACGATTTGGAAATCGCTGCTTCTTCTCAATCTTACGTCGTGCGTGTACTCGTTCTGACCGGCGCGGGTGTTTCGGCTGAAAGCGGCATCCCGACTTTTCGCGGAAAGGATGGCTATTGGCGGAATCTTGATCCGGCAAAGCTTGCGACGCCGGAAGCGTTCGCTCGCGATCCGCAATTAGTTTGGGACTGGTACCGCGAACGGCGGGAGCGCATCCGCAATGCGCGACCGAATGTTGCGCATGAAGCAGTCGCCCGACTTGCCCAACGCTCGGACGAGTTCCTGCTCGTTACACAAAACGTGGACGATCTGCACGCGCGTGCTGAAATACCGGCAGAAAAGATGGTGCAAATTCACGGCGACATTTTCGTCACACGCTGTACGCGCTGCGAATTTGAACGCCACGATTATGAGCAGGAGCACAAAGACGAGGACGAGGAACAAGATGCTGCTTATGGAGTGCGTGAACATGTTCGCGCTTTCAAAGCGGCGACATGTCGCCGCACTCCAAAATGTCCAGA
>JBARAJ010000107.1:0-3660 GCA_049791915.1 Candidatus Udaeobacter sp. | reverse complement strand
AATCCACACCATGTTGCAGGGGCGGCCTGGCCATCGATTTGGGTTCGCCGTTAACGAGCTGGTCGACCTCGATCGGTTCCATCGCGGCGCCTATTGAAATCCTTCCAACTGTCGCGCTGACGTCTGCCGGTCGGCCGAGCCCGCTGGCAAACTCTTTTGAAATGAGCAGCCTGCCTCCAGTGATAGAAAGTGACTTCGCCGCAGGATCGTAATCGTATTGGTGCCCTTCGATGTTGAAAAAGGTGAAGCCGGTTTTGGCGTCGCGCACTGCAAGATCGAAAGATTGATCCGACGAAAGTTTTTCGATTACCAGCTGCTTGAGCGAGGCGCCTAACGCCACGGGAAGGCTGTAGCCGGTGGCGTTGATCCCGGCCTCCGGGACCAGCGCGATTGAGCCCGGTTCTGGGCCGCGCAACTGGTCGTTAAAAATCAGAACAGGGAAGAAAGAGTTGGCCGCGGCGACGAAACGGAGTGTGGTAGTTCTTTCCGCTACGGATCTGATTCCATTCAAACGGTTGAGATCGAGTTGCATCGTGACGCTGCCGCTTTGGACAATCATTTTTTGAAGCGTGCCGGTCCCGTCTTGGTCAAGACCAGGGCGGGCAGGCTGGCTTTCTGGAGCGGTTTGTACGAGCTGCGCCTTGGCCGTCGTAGCCGTGGCGGAGCCAGCTGCGTAATTCCCTGAGCTATTCCCAAGAAACAGAAGAAGCAGCAGGACAAAACCGTTAAGTGTTATCTTTGACATCGTAATTGAACCCCCTGGTTGCAGCGACCTCGCTGAAGTGAGTCTCGTTTTTCTCACATGCTTGGCGGAAGCCAAGAAGATTTTTAAACTTTCTCGCCCGCGCGAAATGCCGGGTTCGCTATGTAGAGACAGCCGTGCCGGCTGCTCTGTGCGTGGCGCGTGCCGTTAAACTCACGTGCAGTCGATTAACACAACTTCGCCTCGGTATGGGCACTACGGTCTGTACGGTCACCTATGTTGCCTACGATTTGCACGCGACACGCCTGCCACCACAGCGATCATTGCTGTGAAACGCCTACGGGTGAGGCGGTGGGGTGGGGCGAGGTCTCGGTGGCGGACTAAGCCTTGGTGTCGGAGTAGGCCGCGGAGTGGCAGTCGCGGTAGGAGTAGCGGTTGCAGTAGGTGTCGGCGTGGGAGTTGGCGTGCCGCTGCCCGTAGGTGCCTGAACCGGAACCGTCACGGGCGAACCTGTCTTGAAGAAGCCCACCGTTGCATTGGTTTGTTGTGGCGGTTGATCGGCGTCGAATCGAAAATTATACAATGTGCCCCAGCGAATCGCGTTGGCATTTTGATTCTGTGCAAACGTTTCCGTGCTCCAGGTGATTGAGCTTGCATCCTGAGTAACACCCCACGGTGTACTGCTATATCCAGCATCTCCCTGGGTGCCATCATTTGTCCAGCCAGGATGCTGGGGCGGCGCGTGGAATTCTATATTACTAATGGTCACTCCGGGTAGCAAAGGCATGCTAAACGATTGAATAGCTCGATCGAGGTTCTGGTTGTAGATTGCATACTCATAGTGCCAGACTCCTTTGGTTGGGTTAGTAACCTTACAGCCCATAGACCAAATACCATCGTTACCCGGGTCAGGCTCGATTTGGCTCACTGTAGCCCCTGTATCAGCCCACGCCAGAATGGCAGGTTTCATCCGCACCGTGCTACCAATGGCGGAGAATGTGAAATTGGTCGGCCCACCGCTAACCGCAAACTGACGATAGGAAGCGTTGTTTAACATGTTGCATTCTCCGGGATGTGTTTGGCACCAGGCGTATTCGTGCGGGGTGACGTATTGCGCTTCAGCGAAATAGGTCGCCCCTGCGTTGAGCGTGGTGTTCAAGTCATCAGCCTCAACGATGATCCGGTGCGACACGCCATTGTGCGTGTGACCGCTGTGGTCGTTCGCAGTCGAAGGATAAGCGCCGGTGAACGGATTGATCCAGGCGCGTGAACCCAGGTTTGGCCCCGAATTGAGACTGGCGGAATATGGATCGGAACATCCGGGGCACAGATTGGAGCCGGTGGTGCAACCGCTCGTGTTGCAGCCAAAACCACAGGCGTCATTTTCCAACGCCAGGAATGCGTGTTTGCACGCGGATTGGCCAATCTGTTCGAAGCGCTCGTCATTGTTGTCACCGCCGCTCATTCGATAAAAATTTTGGGGGATAACCGGATGGTCCGTCTGCGGCAATGCAAGCCAGTGCAGCGGCTCCATCCCATTGTTACAAGAAGTCGTAGCCACAGCGAGACCGACCTGCGTTCCCGCGCTGCCGAATTGGCTCATGGTGGGCAGGTCGCCGACAATGACATCCGGGCCGGTAACCAGCGCCGGCGTCTCTCCGCTGGCTGCATCGCGCAGCGGCGGCATGGTCACCGATGTGATCTGGCCGTTGACCAACTGCCTGATCTCGATGGATTGCATCGTAGCGCCGACAGAGATTTTTCCAACCATCGCACCGGCGTCCGACGGCCGGCCCAGAGCATTGGCCAGCTCCTTTGAAACGAGCAGGTTTCCGCCTGTGATACTCAGCAATGCCGCATGAGGATCGTAATCATATTGGTTTCCTTCGATGTTGAAAAAAATGAGCCCCGTCTTGCTGTCACGTACAGCGAGATCGAACGCTGCGTCGGAAGGAAGTTTTTCGACGACGAGCTGCTTTAGAGAGGCCGCCAACAACGGGGGGAGCAAGGAAATGGGCCGACCCTGCGGTACTAGCGCGATCGAGCCGGGATCGAGAGCGCGCAATTCACCATTAAAAACGAGAAAGGGAAGGAACGAATTCGTTCCAGCAGCGAACTGTAACGTGACGGGTCTCGTCGTTAGATCGTTGCTTCCGTTCAATCCGTTTAGATCGAGGTTCAGCGTCACGCTTCCATTTTCGACGATCATTTTCTGAAGTGTACCGGTCAGTGCGCCGGAAGCGTCTTGTTTGACCTGCGCTGCATAGGTTCCAGAACTATTTGCGAAAAATAGAACTGACAGCAGCGCGAAGCCGGCAAGGGTTATCTTTGACATTGTGCGGATCTTCCTGGTTGTGGTGAAGCTGGCGGAGATTAAGTGGTAATTTCTCTCACGCTGCCATGGCAGAAGCAAAGATTTTTTTGAAAAGCGGCCGCCGCACGGCAGGTTCAATGCTATTAAGCGAACGCGTTTAAGCTCTCGTGCTCGGTTACCTCGAGCATTCCGACGCAACGAAGTTTAGGGGCGGGGCGGCGGAGTGGGACGAGGCCTTGGCGACGGGTTTGACCTCGGTGTCGGAGTGGGCCGCGGAGTGGCTGTTGGTGTTGCCGTCGCGGTAGCAGTGGCCGTAGCCGTAGCTGTAGCAGTTGCAGTCGGTGTAGGTGTAGGGGTAGGTGTACCCCCGCCGCCGCTGGGAGTGACACACACGTCATCCAGGTAAAAGTAAGCGGGCGGGTTGTAGAATATGAAAATCAGGTCAGCGTTGGCTCCGGGTATCACATTGGTAAAAGTATATTCCGTGTACCCAAAGAGGCCCTGAACCGCCTCCGCTACGAGAGTAACACTACCAAAAGTAGCCCCAAAACGATTGGTGTTAGAGCCGTCAGTATTCTGGAGCCAAAAGGTTACGTCATACCCTTGGCCCGCCACGGTCGGCAGGACCTGATCAACAAAACCG
>JBARAJ010000106.1:0-3520 GCA_049791915.1 Candidatus Udaeobacter sp. | reverse complement strand
TAAAGGCGCCCTTCCCCAAACGCGATCCAATCGCGAACTTGTTTTCCTTCATCTTCCTCAGCTTAATGATTGCCGCTTCATTTGCCGCCTTCTGCTCCTTGGTTCTGGTCGGCCCCCTCATCGCTTCCATCAATGCGTAGCGCAGTTTGGCGGTTCCATTTCGGTAAGCCCGAAGGCAAAGGTCATGAATAATGGGTCATGGGCGCTGCGGCCCCGCGGTTAAAATGCACATGATGGGTCTTGCCATGCTCACTCTCAGTGCGAATCTTCACGGCCACTTTTTCGGCGGACTGTGGCGTAGCCGGCGCACCTCTCAGAGCAAACACTTCGTACGTGTAATCGTGCTCCGGTTTTGCGGAAAAATCCGACCAGGTGAAACCTTGAATAGGATGTTGCCGCGTCGAGTAAAGAATCCCTGGTGGTGGCGATGGCTCTACGCTGGCGAAAGTTTTATATCCTGACAGCCAGTATTTTTCCCCTTCGGTATGATCCTCTCGTCGCAAGGCAAATCCGAGCAAGCCCGAGCACTTTGTCTCCGGTAGATCGATGCCGAGAAGGACGACGTGCGTGCCCGCAATAGCCTGAACCGTCAGATCTCCTTTTTGCTCCTTATTCCGCATTGCCTTCGCCTATTTTACGAAGCAACACTCGTTACCACCTGCTAGCCGTGCTGCCTGAACGTTTCTCAGTATGTCCGCCAGAAAGAAAAACTGCGATCTTTTTTACAACGACAACCGGGAAATGTCGAAGCCGCGCTGGTGCGTCGCGCCGTACGTGCGTTCCTCGGAAGTTGAATTAAGTTAGGGTCGGTGTTCGTGAATGCATTTCGCGACCGAATTCTGGTTGAGCCGGTTGTGCTTTCAGCGCGCGCTCGGAAGCATTTACCTCATCGCCTTTCTGATCGCGGCTAATCAGTTCATCCCACTGCTTGGCGCCCGCGGGCTGCAACCGGTGCGGCTTTTCGTGCGCCACGTTCCGTTTCGCCACGCACCGAGTTTGTTTTACATCAACTGTTCGGACCAGTTCATCACTGCAACGATTTGGTGCGGCGTTGGGTTATCGATTTTTACCATCAGCGGTTTCTCGGAATCGTTCGGACTCGGCGCGTCGATGCTCACCTGGTCGTTGCTCTGGATCATCTACCTCTCACTGGTGAATGTGGGACAGACGTTTTACGGATTCGGTTGGGAAACGATGCTCGCCGAAACGGGCTTCCTTGCAATTTTTCTCGGATCATCAGACACGCGGCCGCCGGCCATCGTGATATGGCTGATCGTGTGGGTACTTTTCCGCACAATGTTCGGTGCTGGCATGATCAAAGTGCGCGCTGACCCGTGCTGGCGCGATCTCACCTGCCTTTTTTATCATTACGAAACGCAGCCCCTGCCCAACCCTCTGAGCTGGTATTTGCATCATGCGCCGCGCTGGTTTCACAAAGCCGGCGTGTTATTCAATCACTTCACTGAGCTCATTGTGCCGTGGTTCTACTTCATGCCAGCGCCGTTCTGTTACTGGGCCGGCGCAATTACCATTCTCTTTCAAATCACGCTGATCCTCAGCGGCAATCTTTCGTGGCTCAACTACATCACAATCGTGCTTTGCATTCCGTGTTTCGACGATCGCTTCCTCTCGCGCTTGCTCTCAATCCCCCACTCTGTGCCTGATCAACTAAGCGTGCCGCACTCAATCGCGGTCGGTTTCGTTACCGCGATTGTGTTGACGCTCAGTTGGCGACCGGCGTGGAATTTATTCTCATGTCGACAACTTATGAACGCCAGTTTCGAGCCGTTACACCTGGTTAACACTTACGGTGCGTTCGGCGCGGTGACGCGCGAGCGGCTGGAGGTCGTAATCAAAGGGACTGACGCAGAATTTGCGGATGCTTCAGCTCAATGGCGCGAATACGAGTTCAAGGGAAAACCCGGCGACGTGAACCGTCCGCCTTGCATCGTCTCGCCGTATCATTGGAAGCTCGACTGGCAAATGTGGTTCGCTGCCATGTCGCCACCTGACTTGCACCCGTGGTTCCTCGCGCTTGTTCAACGAATGCTCGAAGACGAAAAGCGAATCCTTCGGATGTTTGCGCACAACCCATTCCCGGACGCGCCGCCAAAATTTATTCGCGCAGATTGGTATCGCTACCGATTCACGAAACCAGGTGAGCGCGGCTGGTGGACGCGCACGTTTGTGGCCGAATACCTGCCTGCAGTCACGCTCCCTCGCACGCAGGACACTAGTCGCGAATAATAACCTCTAAGGTGAGAATTTCTCGATCCTGACTAGAGATTTAATTCGATCACGACTGCTGAATGTTCCGAGGCCCCTTCCTTGGAAGCTGTTATCTCAGGATATGTTTCCCAAAGAGTGGGACGTGTTCCGCGGCTGCCAGACAATCCTTTTTTAAAAATACGTCCTCCAGTGAAATAAGGCTGTAAACTCTTCGAGATAAGAACGTAATCGAATCGGCTTCGTTAGACATAGGAGTTGAATGTTGCGGGACGGTTGCCGACGTCAAACTCGGCAAAGAATAGCAGTCGATCAACGGACTGTCGTTCTTGAAGCTCGGTTGATCTTGGATTTTCGTGGATTCGCGCGGGAGCCGTGATGTCCGCGTGCAATCAATTCCAACGCGGATCGGGCAGGCCGCCTTTCAGGTGGAACCGCGCAACCTCCATCTGGCCGCGAATTCCCGGAATCAGCATCAGCAGCCCCGTATCTGCATCTTCAAAGTAGATGAACAACACAACGCGCCCGTCCGCCTGCGCGTTGCCATGCACGAACCGATGTTCTCGCAGATACGATACAAGCGTGTTCTCGACCTTTACGTGACGCCCCATGGCTTTGGAGATAACAATGTTTAGCACCGCCACCAGATGCGGCATCTGTTCCGGTTCCGATCCTCGCACAAACGCCGTGTCGCCCGCGAACTCCTCAAGAAAATAATTGACGGCCAGTTCGTAATCTGTCGGATGCAGCATCCGCTCGCGCAGCATACCCAGATGATGCGGGAAATTTTGTGAGGCAGAATTCATACGGCCTCACGGCACCAGGAAGATTTTTCCCGTGTATGGATCTTTCACAGCGGATCCAGGCGCAAAAGCGCTGACGTCGATGTAATTTCCTTCGGGTGAATAAGGACTTGTGACCATGCCTTTATGACCTGGTACCGGAATTCCGTACGGCATATCTCCCTTTGCTTTTTCTGGAGGGACCGCTGCAGCGTGCTGTACAACGACGCTGGGACTAACCTTCTCCTCTTTAGCAACGACTGTGGGCTCTTCGACTGGAGTCGGCGACCCGCCGGTAGCAGTCAGGTTTCGAGAACTCGGGCGACGCGCGGCACGTTTCGTCTTCTTCTCGTTTGGATTGGGCGTGGGCTGAGGCTGGAAAGCCTTCGAAACGGACTGACCGACCTTCTTGAAAAAGTCCCCGACCGGTTCGGCGGTTACGCATCGTCCGCTTAAAAAGAACAGCGCGGCAACTGGCAGCGAAACCCGGCGCGAACGAATAAAACGGTTGA
>JBARAJ010000105.1:0-13644 GCA_049791915.1 Candidatus Udaeobacter sp. | reverse complement strand
ATTCTGCCCGCGATTCGCCTCGCGCGCGAGCTGCCACCTGACGACGCCATCATCGTGAATCTCTCCGGCCGCGGCGACAAGGACGTTCAGCTTGTAGCGGAGTTGCAAGGCGAATGAGCCGAATTCGAGCAAAGTTTCGCGAACTGAAGCGCTCGGGACGCGGCGGTTTCATCCCATTCATCACCGCGGGTGATCCTGATCTTGCAACTACTGAGCGCTTGTTAATTGAGCTCGCGAAGGCGGGAGCGGACATCATCGAGTTGGGCGTGCCGTTCAGCGATCCGGTCGCGGATGGAGAAGTCATTCAGCGCGCGTCTGAACGCGCGCTGCGAAATAGCGTGACCGTGCACGACGCGCTCACGTGCGCGAGGAACGCCAGGCAGCACATCGATGTACCCATCGTTCTCTTCAGTTATTTTAATCCGCTCCTGCAATTCGGTCCGGAACCATTCGCCCCGGCGGCGAGACAGGCTGGGATCGACGCTGTGCTCGTGACAGATCTGATTCCCGAAGAAGCCGAGTCGTGGACGCAGAACCTGCTTCGACACGAACTCGATCCGATCTTTTTGGTCGCGCCAACAACTTCGGAAAAACGGCTCGCGCGAATCGCGCAGCAAGCGCACGGATTTATCTACGCAGTTTCGCGCGCCGGCGTGACAGGCGCACGCGATCAAATGACACGCGATGCCGAAGCTCTCGTGAAACGTGTTCGATCGGTCAGCGATTTGCCGGTCGCGGTTGGATTTGGCATCTCAAGTCCAGAGCAAGTCCGCGCCGTGTGTCGTTTTGCAGACGCAGCTGTTGTCGGAAGCGCCATCGTGAAGCAAATCGAGAAGCTCGGGGATTCACCCGATCTCGTGAAGCACATCGGTGAGTTTGCGCGATCCCTCGTTGCAGCAATGTAATCATTTGTTTTTGAGAAGCGTGAGACTCAATAGTTACTCCTCTTTCATCTTGGCGTAGGCGCGGTGGAGAAAATCCGAGGCTGCTACGCTCACTAAAATTCCAGCGAAGAACCGCGTCACACGCGGAGCGAAAACGAAACCGAGCGCAAGCGCCGTCGCGCACCAGGGCGCCATGCAATATGGGCACGAAATCAAATGGCCGACGCCGCGTTGAAATCCACGACCGCGTGGTTCCTCTTCCACTTCGCCGGCGCCGGCGCTGCGAATGTAATTTACGAACGGGGCGCGAAGAATGCCGGTGATCCTGTCCTTGGCGACGATGCGGCTCAGCTTGTGTGTGGCTATTCCAAGCAACGCCAGATCAAGCAAACCAAATTTTCTCGGCAGACGGTTCTGTTGAACGCCAATTCCTGTTAGAACGGCCGCACTCGCCAGATAAAACCCGAGTAGCGTCGCGTATTCCGTGAGCAATTGTTCCTCGCACTCCTCCTTTTCGGCTGTCTTAGCGCCGTACTCTTCGATCGAAAAGTTCGCTTCAGTTTCGTGGGACCGTGTTCGCTCCATAGAAATGAATCGAAAAATTCTATGCGTTTGCGTGTGGAACGCAGGCGACTTTGGAGTGCGCGAACATGTCCGCGCTTTGAAAGCGGCGACATGTCGCCGCACTCCAAAATATTATCCAAGTTCGATCAGCCTGTCGCAGGGTACCCGCGATCTGTGCTCGCTTTTGCTGGTCGTGAAATACATACCAAGGTCCAGTCCCAGTGACTAGCAACTGAAGCAACACGACGCCGACGCGTTTCAGAATCAGGATGCACCTTGTGTCATGTTGAGCGAAGCGAAACATCTCTGACTCCTTCCGAAAGCCTCATGGGATATTGATCAGAGATTCTTCGCTTCGCTCAGAATGACAACGATGCTTTTGTGAACATGCCGATTGAATACGATGCGATTGTCGTCGGCTCGGGACCGAATGGTCTCGCGGCGGCGATCACACTGGCGCGCGCGGGATGTTCCGTTCTTGTTTACGAAGCAAATGCGACAATCGGTGGCGGCGCGCGTTCGGCCGAACTCACTCTGCCTGGCTTTCTGCATGATGTCTGTTCGGCAGTTCATCCACTTGCAGCGGGCTCGCCGTTTTTCAAAACGCTTCAGTTGGAAAGGTTCGGTCTTGAATGGATCCAGCCCGAAGTTCCACTCGCGCATCCGCTCGATAACGGCTCTGCCGCCTGCCTCTACAGAGATATCGACGTTACAGCTGAACCATTGCACGACGATTCGGTCGCATATCGCCGCCTGATGAAGCCGTTGGCGCGGAACTGGGAAAATCTGTCGATTGAGTTCCTGCAGCCAATGCTGCACTGGCCACAGCATCCGATAACGCTCGCGCACTTTGGAATTCTGGCGCTTTGCCCCGCAACGCTGCTGGCGAAGTTTATCTTCAAAGGCGAACCGGCGCGCGCGCTTCTCGCCGGGATCGCCGCGCACTCGTTTCTTCCACTGGAGGCGCCGGTCTCGTCGGCATTTGCCTTGGTGCTTGGGCTTGCGGGACACGCTGTTGGTTGGCCGATTCCACGCGGCGGATCGCAGCAGATTTCTAACGCGCTTGCCGATTATCTGCGTGAGCTTGGCGGGAAGATAGAGGTGAATCATCGGATCGAGAATCTTCGCGACCTGCCGAAATCGCGCGCGATTCTTCTGGATGTTTCGGTCTGGGAGTTTTTGCGAATCGCCGGTCAAGAAATGCCATCCGCCTATCGCCGCAGACTGGAATCATTTCGACACGCGCCTGGAATTTTTAAAATCGATTATGCGCTGAGCGAGCCGATCCCATGGAAAGCCGAACCTTGCCGTCGCGCAGGAACAATTCATCTCGGGGGGAGCATTGACGAAATCGCGGCGGCGGAACGCGCAGTTGTGCGTGGAAAAATTCCCGAGCGGCCGTTCGTGCTGGTCGCGCAACAAAGTTTGTTTGATGAAACGCGCGCGCCGCGTGGTCAGCACACGCTTTGGGCGTACTGCCATGTTCCGTTCAACTGCGGCACGGATATGTCGGATCAAATCGAATCGCAGATCGAGCGATTCGCGCCCGGTTTCCGCGATTGCGTGATTGCCCGGCATACAATGGCTTCGGCTGATCTTGCCAGATCAAATCCGAATTTGGCCGGCGGCGACATCAACGGCGGCGCAGCGAACCTGACCCAGCTAATTGCGAGACCAGTCCTTAGTCCTACACCCTACCGCACGGCGTTGCCGGGCGTTTATTTGTGCTCCGCGTCAACTCCACCCGGAGGCGGAGTTCACGGCATGTGCGGCTATCACGCCGCGCGCGCGGCCTTGCGTGATCATTTCTCCATTCGCAAACCCACGTGAGGAATCTCGCTGTGAGATACGACCGGCAAACCTTTGAAACCCGTCTATAAGTTGATGGGAGATCCGCGAAACGTCGCACACGCGAAGAAAGTTACTCAAGAGAAGCAGCATAAAGCGAAGCATGCTCAAAAGGCTGGTGCGCCTCAGCCGGCCAAGAAAGCGCAAATCGAAGAAACGAAATCGGCTGCCACTGAGCAAACCACTGCGCCAAAGCCGGAAGCCGAAAAGCCGGCGCAACGACCAGATTCAAGCAAATTAGAGAAATCGCTCGCCGTACTTTCCAATCTTAAGGACTTGGAGTTTCACTCGCGGGCGAACATTGAAAAGCTCGCCGAGCTCAGCTTAACGATCGAAGAAGAGCTTAAGCAAAAGGCGTTCGCTGATGCGATCGGAGCCGTTTATAGCGCGCAGGATGCATTTCAATCCAAGATCTTGGAATTGATCGGAGCCTACGAGACGGAGTGCACTCGCTTGTCGGGTTCGGCCTGACATCCTCATCGCTGAGGACTTTTTTGCAGTCTTTTTTCGCGCCGATGAGCAATCAGTTTCGAACATACTGAAACGCCAATAGTCAAAAGAATGAGAAGCAGGTTGGCGACGGACGGTAAAGTGCTGAGCAAGCACAACGAGGCGAAAAGAGTAAAAAGAGAAGGGCGAGAAGCATTAATTTGTGGGTGGATCGCGTTGTGACTGAATAGCCAGGAGTGCGCGCAATGCGATCAGGGTGAAACGCGGCGAAGCGGCGTAGTGTAACGTCGTCTTCGCCGCGTTGACTCCGGCGTCGTTGATTGTGGCTACGGTGCGAATGCGCGCACGCTCGCGTAAATAATTCCACCGACCATGGCTCCGACGGCTACCAGAGCAACATCCCGCTTCAGAAACGCAATTAGAAGGAACGCTGCTACTGAGATCGCGACAGTTATCCAGTCAGTCAACGCTCCGGGGATCAGATCCAGCGATACAACTGCGATTACGCCTACTACTGCAGCGCTGACCCCGGCGAGGAACGCCTGGAGTCCACGGTTTTCGCGGACTTTTTCGATGTAGTGCACGCCGGCGAGCACGAAGACAAACGATGGCAAAAAGACGAAGAATGTAGCGAGCGCCGCGCCAGGAATTCCACCGGCGATATAACCCACAAAAGTCGTGAACAACATGAACGGCCCCGGCGTCGCTACACTGAGGGCGACGCCATCGAGCAGTTGGCCGTCGGACAGCCAGTGATATTGCGCAACAGCGCCACGCTGCACGAAAACAAGCGATGCGTACGCGCCTCCGAAGCTCAGCAGTCCTGTCTTGAAAAACAGCCAGGCAATTTGGAATAAACGCGTGTCGCTGAATGGAATCAGCACACTGGTTCCAACAAGCATCAGCGGCAAAGTTGGCGCACTCCTTTTGAGCACCGCAGAGCTGTGCTCCACGATCAGGTTCAGTAATCCGGCGATTAGAAGAATCAGCAGGAAGTTGATTCCTGCGAAACGCATTCCTACAAACGCTCCGACGAGCAGAACCGCAAGGAACACGTTTCTGATGGAAGCCCGCCCGAGTTTGATAATACCCGCGGCGATGATGCCGAGCACAGCCGGCTTGAGCACGTAGAGAGCGTCCGTTACCTGAGAAAGCTTGCCATAACGAACATACAGCCAGCTCAGAACAATCATGGCAATTGCGCCCGGCACAATGAAAGTAACACCGGCCAACACTCCGCCCCATAATTTGCGTTTCAGGTAACCAACGTAGATCGCCAACTGCAACGCCTCCGGACCAGGAAGCATGTGGCAGAAAGCCATGATTTTGATGAAGCGATCTTCGGAGAGCCATCGGCGCTTCTCCACCATGTGATTGAACATCATCGTGATCTGCGCGACCGGCCCGCCGATGTTGACGAAGCCAAGAAAAAGAAAATATAGAAACACTTCGCGCCACGACGGCATGTGATCGCCTGCGGTAGAATTGTCCTTACGCATCATCGCCGCCGTAGGAATGTGTAAAGCGCGTCGAAACATTCGAAGCCACGCCGCAAGATTTCCTTGTCGGGCAAACCTTGCTTCGCCCAACCTTTGAGAATGCGATCGATGCCAACGCATTCGTTCCGCTGAAATTTGTCGTCATCGAGATCAGCATCGTGGATCATTTCTGCGATCTTCCGGACAGTTTTGTCCTCAATTCCGAATCGCCTTATTAATGTCTCAAAGGTGCAATCGTCCCCGTCGTGCGAGAAATCGCCGTCCAGCATGTCGAACGTGAGCACGCGGCCGTTTGCAGTACGTCTGGATCCGAAAGCGAATTTCGCTTTCGGATCGATGGATTTGCGAATCAGCCAGGCCGAGCCGACGCGATCGATCTCCGGTCGCGGGCGAGTGAGCCAGACTCTGCCGCGAAAATCCCGTGACTCGAGCTTCGGTTGCGGTTTCGATTTGAGCTGAGGTCCCTCCAGTTTTCGCAAAACCATCTCGAGATCTTTCGCTTTCGGGCTGTCAAAAAAATCCGTCTCTCTGACTTCGCGAAACTGTTTTCGAATGCGGTCTACTTTGACGCCAAAATTTGAGGTTCGCCTCGGACTTGCAACGAGCGGGCGAAGCATTTCCCGAAGCGACGCGTATTCCTTAGTCCGGGCGGCCTTGAACAACTCGATCAGCCTTTCACTCGAAAAACCGTCGATTTCTTTCGCACGGACTAGAGTAGCGTCGCCTCCGGCGTCGCGGATGTGCTGTGTTAGCCACTGGAAAGTTTCATACCGGGGCGGATCGTCGGGGAGAATATAGGTCGACGTTTGAATCTGGATGGCGCCGGATTTTTTGAGCTTACGCCAGATCGCCACCCGCTCGGTCGAATGCGTGGCAGGAAGCCGAACCAAAAGGAGCAGCCATGCAAGATTTTGCTTTACGGACATTTGCTGTATACCTATACTTAACGGTTAGACATATAACAAATGGAATCGCTGCAACGAATTCTGCTGATCAGCAACTCCACTGTTTACGGCGGCGGTTATCTCGATCACGTCGAACAGCAGATCAAAAGCTTTCTCGGAAGCGCTGGAAAAGTTCTTTTCTTTCCGTTCGCACTTTTCGACCGCGACACTTATGCCGCCAAGGCGAAAGCGCGGTTTGCGGCAATGGGGTACGTAATCGAAACAGCTCACGCTGTTTCCAATCCGCACAACGCGATTCAGCAAACAGATGCGATCTTCATTGGTGGCGGCAATACGTTTCGTTTGCTGAAGGCGCTGCAAGATCTCGATCTGTCGGACCCGATTCACCAGAAAGTGCGGGGCGGCGCGCCTTATATCGGCAGTAGCGCTGGCTCCAATGTCGCTGGTCCGACGATCAAAACTACCAAGGACATGCCGATTGTTCAGCCCCGCTCGTTCGACTCGTTGGGTCTGGTGCCATTTCAAGTCAGCCCACATTTTCAGGATCCGGATCCAAACGCGACCCACATGGGCGAGACGCAGGAGGAACGCATTCTGCAATTTCTGGAGGAGAACGAGACTCCCGTTGTCGGCATGCGCGAAGGCGCGTGGCTTCTGTGCGAGAAAAATGCTGTCATACTCAAAGGCGAGAATGGCGCGCGGATCTTTAGGCGCGATGAATCTCCCGTTGAGGCAAAGACGGGGGACAATATTGCGGATCTTGTCGGAGGACCAGATGCAAACTGAACCGGCGATGCTGCTCAGTTGCACCGACGTCGAGCGCTTGCTGAGCCTGCGCGAATGTATCGATGCAGTTGAAACCGTTTTTCGGGCCCAAGGTGAAGGCAAACTTCCCTCAGCCCACGTCCTGGGCATCAAGACGCAAGGCGGCGGTCTGCATGTCAAAGCTGCAATCCAGACGGCGAACCGAAAATATATTGTCGCCAAACTGAACACGAACTTTCCGAGAAACCGGGCGAGCTTTGGACTACCCACGATTCAAGGCGTGATTGTTTTGTTCGATGGAGAAAACGGTCGTGCTCTCGCGATCCTTGACTCGGTCGATATCACAACGAAGCGGACGGCAGCAGCGACCGCTCTAGCGGCAAAATATCTAGCGCGAAAAGATTCTTCAGTAGCGACGATCTGCGGTTGCGGCTGGCAAAGCTACTCCCAGCTTCGCGCGCTTCAGTTAGTGCTACCGCTGACAAAATGTTATGCGTTTGACGTTGATCGAAACGCATCGGCGCGTTTCGCGACGCAAATGTCGCATGAACGGAAGATCGACATCGAAGCCATTGCCGACCTCCCGCGCGCGATCAGAAACAGTGATGTCTGCGTCACGTGCACGACGGCGAGTATGTTTTTCGTGTGCAAAGAAGACGTTAGTCCCGGCACGTTTATCGCCGCAGTTGGGGCCGACGATGCGCACAAGCAGGAAATCGATCCGACGCTGATAGCCTCGACGAAAGTAGTTGCCGACGATCTCGAGCAGATTTGTTCAATCGGCGACACCCATCATGCGATTAGCAGAGGTTTGATGGCGAAAGGAGATGTTTACGCGGAGCTGTCCGAAATTGTTGCCGGACGAAAACCAGCACGCACGAACCGGGACGAGATCATCGTCTTTGACAGCACTGGAGTTGCAATCGAAGACGCCGCTGCGGCTGCGATTGTTTATGAAAAAGGGCTTGCCGCCAGAATCGCAGATCATTTCGAATTTGCCGCCTGATCCGATGAAATGGATCACTCGTGAGAAAATTAAAGTGGATCGCGTAGCATGCCCATGGCTCATCCGGAATTTCATTGATTCGCATGCCGACTTTGTTTTTTTACCGCGCGACACCGACTGGTCGAAGATCAACGATGGGGTCGTGTTTGATGTGCCGAATTGTGAGCTCGGTCACAATGGCGACGACGTTTCGTTCAATTCGATTCTAAAAAAATACAAACTGACCGAGCCTGCTCTTGTTTTGCTCGGTGAGATTGTGCGCGCGGCGGATTCGCACCCCCGCAAACCGCATGCAGCCGGCGAAGGTCTGCGATGGATTGCACATGGCTTTAGCAATCTAGGTCTAAGCGATCCGGAAATTCTTGAGCGCGAATTTATCGTTTACGACGCGCTGTATCGACAATGCAGACGGCGCGCAGCAATCAGAAAAGTGTCCACGCGCATGATGTCGCTTTTTGAGCTTGCGAGCACGATGCGCTAGTTGTCACCCATGTTTCGGCATTCGCAATGCACGTTTGAATTTCTGAAGTTAATTCAATCGAACGAATGGAGAAGGAAAACCGCTAACATGAAAGCATATTCACTTATCAGCGTACTGTGTTTCGCCAGCATCGCTGCGGGATCGACAGCTCTGGACACGGCGAAAATTGATCAGCTCACGGGGCTCAAAGGCAAATTGAACGAGAAGGAAGGCGTCTACAAAGTCACCTTTCCTCGCAACGACGTGAAGGTGGTCGTGGACGGATGGACGATGCCGCCGTTCATGGGGCTCGGCACGTGGGCCGCATTTACCCCGACAAAAGATGGAGCAATGGTGATGGGCGATACGGTTCTGTTTGAAGATGAAGTCAACGCGGCAATGTCAGCGGCGCTCGACAATGGTCTTAACGTCACTGCGCTTCACAACCATTTCTTCTTCGATCATCCAAAGGTCTATTTCATGCACATCGAAGGAGAAGGCACAGTCGATAAGCTGGCCGGTGCTGTCAGAAAAGTTTACGACGCTGCGAAACAAATTCGCGCGGCAAGTCCGAATCCCAAAGACTCGTTCGGCGCAGCGCCGTTGCCGGAAAAAAGTTCAATTAGCGCTGGGCCTCTCAACGAAATCTTTGGAGCACAGGGAGAATCGAAAGACGGAATGGTCAAGTTCACGTTCGGCAGACCTGCAACAATGCACGGCGTGAATGTTGGTAAGGATATGGGCGTAAACACGTGGGCGGCGTTCGCGGGCAACGACGGCAACGCCGTTGTTGATGGAGACTTCGCAGTCACAGAAGATCAACTGCAACCCGTCTTGAGGTCACTGCTCAAAAACAAGATCAACATTGTCGCTATTCATCAACACATGACGCATGAAGAGCCGCGTATCATGTTTTTCCATTATTGGGGCAGAGGTACCGCCAAAGACCTGGCCCAGGCTGTCAAAGGCGGATTTCTGATTGGCGGACTGCTTGGAGTCAGCTCGCCGTTGCAAAATTGAGGGCGTCTTTGTCGAGCAAGATAGCCTGCGTGGCGCTTTGTTGCACAGGCATCGCCACGGTCGCTGCACAGAGCGCAGCTCCACTGAAATTAAAGCAAACACTCCCATTGTCGGGTGTCGAAGGACGGATCGACCATTTCGCGTTCGATCCTACCGGCGAAAGATTGTTTGTTTGTGCGCTCGGCAATAACACCGTCGAAGTGCTCGATTTGCGTAAGGGCGAGCGAGTCCACTCGATCGTCGGTCTCGGCGCACCGCAGGGAGTCGGATATGCCCCGGAAGTGAATCGTTTGTTTGTTGCCAATGACAAAGGCGGTGTCTGCAAGATCTACGACGGAAAATCATTCCAGGCTGTCGGGGAGCTGCGTTTTGAAGATGACGCCGACAATGTTCGTTACGATGAAACGAGCCAAAAAATCTATGTCGGATTTGGCAGCGGAGGCATTGCCATTGTTAATGCTCCCGATGGGAAACAGGTCGGCTCCATTAAACTCAGCGCACATCCCGAAGCCTTTCAGCTGGAGAAAAAGGGAAGCCGAATTTTCGTCAACGTTCCCAACTCGCGTCACGTCGCGGTAGTTGATCGCGATAAAGGCGCGGTAGTTGCCAGATGGAAAACAGATCTAGCCTTCGCGAATTTTCCCATGGCACTTGATGAAGCGAATCATCGATTGTTTGTCGGCTGCCGCCTTCCGTCCAAGCTGGTCGTGCTCAATACCGATTCGGGCGATGTTGTTGCAAAGATCGATATCTCAGGTGATTGCGACGATCTCTTCTACGATACGAAACGCCACCGTGTTTACGCGATCTGCGGAGCGGGAAAAATCGACGTCATCGACCAAATCGATCCAAATACCTACAGAGTCTCAACCACGATCAGTACCGCGGATGGCGCTCGTACCGGACTTTTTGTTTCGGAACGCGACGTCTTATTCGTAGCTGTCCCGCATCGAGGCTCACAACAAGCCGAAGTTCGCTGTTATCAAATCGAATGATTTGCGGCTCTAGTTCTTAAATACCGGGTAAGCTCGCGGAGATCATATTGTGAGGCTCGCTTCTATTTGCGCAGCAAAAACAAACCGATGAGCGCAAAAGCAATGCCGGCGATTCGCTGCCAAGACGGCGGTTCGCGGAAAAACAAGATGCCAGCGACGGCCATGATCGCGGCGCCACCCGCGAGAATGGCAGGAACGGAAGACAGCGGACCGCCTCTTTGAAACAGCAGGAAGAATGCAATTGTTCCTGCGCCTACGCAGATACCAGTAAGCACAGAATAAACAATTCCATTTAGACTCGACTTTTGGTCCCACCGATTCGCCAACCAGAGGAATGCAAGATAAGACAAGATCGACAACGCCGCGGTTGCTTCGACCACAAAACCTCCCAGCCCTTCGCCAATGTGTTCGGCTGCCATCCGGGTGAAGATTTGATGCGCGCCGTAAAGCACCGCAGCGATGACCGCATACCAGAACCAAGCTGCCACAGAGTAAAAAGCGTACACTACCAACTAAATCAAATGCGAGACGGAGTTATCCCGCCTAGTTGCTCAGCGGGTTTTGCAAAAACCGTTTCTTCGGAACTCAGTCGCGTCGGGTGCATCATTTTCAGCGCGACTTGTTCACTCAAAAAGTATCAAAGCTGTTCTGGCCCAGGAGCTCGTTAAGGAGGAAGCTAAGCAATGCGTTTAATTTCTCGAAGCATAGTTGGGTGTTACCTCGGCCTGATTTGTGCGACGGCGCTCTGCAACGAAGCGTACCACTCCGTAACAGAGATACCGATTGGAGGCGAAGGCGGCTGGGACATTTTGACGATCGATTCGGCTGCGAGCCGTCTCTACCTTTCGCATGCGACGAAGGTTGTCGTTGTCGATTTGAAGACAAACAGCGTCACGGGCGAAATCGCCGACACGCCTGGCGTCCATGCATTCGTGGCCGTACCCGAAGTGCAACGCGGTTTCTCATCGAACGGCAAGGAATCGAAATCGAGCGTTGTTGATCTCGCAACGTTGAAGACGACCTCGAAAATTGATACCGGCCAAAATCCGGACGCTGTGGTTTACGAGCCTCGCCATGGTGAGGTCTACGTTTTCAATCACACTGGAAATTCGGTCACGGTTATCAATGCGAAAACCGCTACCGTTTCAGCGACCATTCCGCTCGGAGGAACTCCAGAATTCGCGGCGGTAGATGAAAAAGCGGGGCGCGTTTACTGCAACATCGAAGACAAGAGTGAAGTCGCGGTGATCGACGCGGACAAACATGAAGTCGTCGCGCACTGGTCGCTTTCGCCGGGCGAAGGACCAAGTGGAATCGCTTTGGATGCGACGCATCATCGTTTGTTCTCGGGCTGCCACAACAAAATGATGGTGATGCTCGATACCGAAAGCGGAAAGGTGGTGGGCAGTGTCCCGATTGGCGCCGGCGTCGACGGCTGTGCCTTCGATGACGCAACGCAGCTCGCGTTCGCGTCTTGCGGAGACGGCACGACGACAATCGCGAGAGAACAAGCCCGCAACAAATTGGCGGTGGTTCAAATTTTGAAAACGGAACGCGGCGCGCGAACGATGGCGCTCGACCCAGAAACGCATCGGATCTATTTGCCGACCGCACAGTTTCAACCGCCACCGTCACCATCTCCCGGCGCGTCCCCAAGGCGACCCAGCGTCGTGCCCAACACACTCAAGCTACTCGTTTACGGTCCAACTGAATCCGTGAAACATTAGAATGTGCGACGATTAACAATTGCGATGTTGGTCGCATCCGTGGCACGAATCGCGTTTGGCCAAGGCGGACCGCCGATGATCACGGACGATCCAGGGACGCCTGGAAACCGTAAATGGGAAAACAATTTTGCGATCATATTCGAACATCGCCCGAATGAGACCTCAATCGACGTGCCAGAGATCGATTTGAATTATGGAGTGGGCGACCACATTCAGCTCACATTACAAACTGCGCCTGTACTCCTCAAACGCAGCGGTCATGGGCTGATCGGCGGACCAGGCGGAACTGAAGCCGCAGTGAAATGGCGCTTTCTCGATGAAGCAACCAGCGGCTTCGACATGTCGATGTTTCCGCGCGTAATTTTCAACGTTGCGCAGTCATCAGTGCGCCGCGGTCTCGCCGAAGACGGAACACGCTTTCAAATTCCGTTTCAAGCTGCGAAGGCATTTGGCCGATTGCACGTGGATGCTGAGTTCGGTCCGCGAGCAAGCACCGTTGGCCGGAGCGAATGGTTATCTGGAATTGTCTGCGGCTTCGATCTTGCCAAACCAACCATGCTGATGGCAGAGCTTCATGACGAATCGCGAATGAACTTCAGCCGCGACGTGCTCACGCTGAATTTTGGTTTGCGGCATGAGTTTACCGAAAACTACATACTGATTGTGTCGATGGGACACGAGCTTAGGTCGCCTGATGAGCCGACAGCGCTTATCGGCTATTTTGGGATGCAGTTTGTTTACTGACTGACATCAATGCGCTTTTGAAGCGGGCTTTTGGGGAAAGATCAGGATTAATGCTACGATCACCACCACGAGCGCGAGCGATGCGGTGTAACGGCTCAGAGCCAGGCCGCCTTGCGCGATCGGCTTGTCGAGAAAGTCGCCCACTGTGGCTCCGAGCGGGCGAGTCAAAATGAATGCAGCCCAAAATAAAATGACGCGCGAAAAGCCCGTGAGGTAGTAGAGCAGAGCGGTCAACAAAAGTAATCCACCGAAAATAGCAGCAGCGCCGAGGTAGCCCATTTCATTTGTGTCGGCGACCCAATCGCCAAGCGCCGTCCCCAACGTTTGAGAGAACATGATGGTCACCCAATAGAAAATTTCGACCTTCGACGTGCTCACCGTTTCGATCGATATGCTCCCAGTCGACCAGCGCCAGATCAGAAGCGACGCAATCACACAGATAAGCAAGATGGTTGAACCGCCGGTATAACCGATACCGAGCGATCGCGTGCAGTAATCGGCCAGCGTTGTGCCGACTGTCGTCGTCGCGACAATCGTCAGCCAGTAAAGGAACGGATGAAATTTCTTGGCCCTGATCTGCACCAGGACCGCGACGATAAAAATGACACCGAAGATTCCCGTGCCGATAAGGTAGCCTGTGCCGTTCGCTTCGGGGGTCGTTTCGCCGAGCCACGACATGGTTACGGCGTCGCCGCCGGTTTCGCCGAGCGTTGTCGCGAGGATCTTAGTGATCCAGAACGCAAGAGTGATCTGGGGAACTTTGCTGGCGACAATGGT
>JBARAJ010000104.1:0-19377 GCA_049791915.1 Candidatus Udaeobacter sp. | reverse complement strand
CCGGTGCTGCCGTAAATTTCCAGCCGATCACCTTCCGCCAGCGCATTAACTGCGCTGAACTCAAGCACGCCTTCCGCACCACTTTCGAAACTGCATAACACCGTGAGCAAATCGGGAACGATCACGTTGTAGGCTTCGCGAAGTGGCTGAATGATTTTCCCGCGCGCGAACACGCCAGTGATATCGCCAAGCCAGCGCTGCAAAACCTCAATGTAAATCCCCAGTGTGAGCGTATTGAGTCCACTGATCTCGACCTTTTGACGCCAGTGCGCCGGCGCGTCGGGGTCCAGGTAATTTCCGTGGAAACTTTGCAGCCGGACGTGATGCGGTTGGCCGATGTAATTTTCGGCGAGGATTTTTTTGAACATCAAATCGCCGCGTAGTCCGAAAGGCGGCGGACAGAGCATCGTCACCAACTCGGGATATCGCTTGGAAGCAGCGAGCATTTCCTCGGCCTCGGCCAGGTCCATGGACATTCGCGCCTGGCAAAAGACATGTTTGCCCGCCTCAAGCGCAGAGATTGTGACTGCCGAATGCATGTACGGTGTTGTGCCGATCCAGACGATGTCGATATCCGGCGTCGCAACCAACTCCGCCCAATCGCGGATCGGTAGCGCCGCCAGCGAATTCTCGTGGCAGAAGCGTTCCGAGCTTTCGTATGTTGAATTCGAAACGGCGACAATTTCCACGTCGGAGTTTTTTTTGAGGGCCGGCAAATGGCGGGTGCGCACGATGTTGCCGGCTCCGACGATTCCGATCCGCAATTTGTGATTATTTTTGTGCATTAGCTCTAAGCAATTATCGCTGCTGCAAAAGCGATTGGTTATGGTCGAGCTACGTTTGACCGCTGCGAGCAATTGCGCGTTCAACCTCAACGGAAGACTGTGGTAGTGACGGATTGTGGAGCCATCTCGGTTGGGAGTTGCGGCGTGCTGAGCGGTCGCACCCTACCGTCACATGCATTTGGTGCGTTTGTGAATGATCCGCTTGACCTCCACGCTCAAAGACGGCAAGTTACGCGGCTTTTTTTGCGACATGAAAGTTTGTAACATCACAGGATCCAGAGCGGTGCGAGGCAGCGTGATTCACCGGCGCGGTTTGGCCAAGAAAAAAGGTGGCGTAGGCCGGCACATCACGAAAATGGTGCCGCGGATTTTCGCGCCCAATTTGCAGCGCCACCGTATTTGGGTGCCGGAGCTGAAGAAGTTTGTGCGTATTCGCGTAACGGCGCGCGGTCTCAAGACAATAAACAAGCAGGGCGCTTACAAGGCGCTGAAGAAAGCCGGCGCCATCTGAAATAGATGCCAAGGCGTCTCACAGAGACGCCCTACAGCAATTGCTTGGGTTCGTGCCAGGTAAGCTGTAGCGGCCATTCCATTGTGGTGGCGGTTGTGTCAATCGCCAAGGCGCTCGGCACCAGCGCCTCTACAGTTTTTCGCGGCTGCTTTGATTTTATCCGTGGCCGATCAAGTGATCCGTCGTTGAACTCGATCAAGTAACCTTCGTTGATCAGCCAACGCAGATCGGACGCGAGCGCCAGTCTCCGCGGTTCCACGTCTTCGCTCGCCCCATTGCCAGTCAATGTTTCGAAAAGCTGCTTCCGATTAATTCCCGCCGTCGCCGATACTGCTTCGAGTATCGCGTTCACCAACAGAGACACGCCGGCCTGTTCATGAACAAACGCGCGGATCCGAATTGGCGAAACAAACAACATGCCGCGTCGGTGACGAAAAATGTGCAGGCCGTTTTGCCGGAATCGGCTCGCAAGCTCCTGCATGACGTTTGAAGGAGAGCTGGTTTCGCGCACCCACGCCTCCTCGATCGCCCGGTTTAGTATCCTGTCTGCCAAGCTCCGGCTCGACGTGCCGCCGACAGTCACGTCGTCCACGTTGCGGATAAGTGCCGGGAAATAGTGCGAACGAAAATGTCGTTCCGCTTCCGCAGCTGACGAAAATGTCAGAGGCGTTTGTTCGCGCACAGTTGTGTAAGTCGTGACCTTTCTGGCTTCCTCTTTCCAGCGCTCGACCACCGCGGGATCGCTGACGATCTCGATTTGCCGCTGATAATCGGGAAAGCTCAATCGCCGGCTGAAACGTTGCTCGTATAAGCTGCGCAGTTGCGGCTGGTAAGCGTGGTGATTAGTCGGGCCCAGAAGCGTGCCGCTCAACCGACATCTGGCGACATTCGAGAAACTTCCCTTTATCGGATCGCTTTCTACAACATTGACCTGGTAAAAGTCGCGTTGCGCGAACCGGAACGCGTTTCGCTCGAGGAATTCTCTGTCCACGGAGACTCCGCCGTCCTCGCCAAGTTGAAAAAGCGGCGCTTCGGCCTTTGCCGTGAGACGAACTTCATATCGCCCCGCTTTTTCCAGGAACAAGCGGGCCAGAACAAATAGCGAATAGGCAACCGAAGCGGACTTGATCTGCGCAACCACATTTTCGAATACGTTCTGACGCGGGAGAAAACGAATCGTTCCCTCGAATGGCTTTGGCACAGCCTGCTCAACGCGGTCTGACGAACGGCGGTTTTTGCCTCGATCGAAATCGCGACGGCTGGTGCCTTCTGCCTTGGGCGTTCTGCCGCGGTGAGCGCTGCCGGGCCTGGACCCTGGGTGTCGGGTTTGTCCTCGTCGTTCGCGGGAGGGGAATGCTCGATCTTTGTGTCTGCCACCCCGGTCACGGCTGCGCAGTTCAGTGGGCGCCTCTTCTGCCGCGTAATGGTCGTAATGATTCGTCGCACCGGGTTCTTTGACCCATGCGGGCAAAAACTTCAGATCAAGAAGATCGGCAGCCTCGGCGGGCGGAGCGCTCATCACGTTCATCTACTCGAACGGGCAAAGGGAAGCAAACGCCGAGCTTCGCCTCGTCTGCACCACTGCCCGAAATTGATTGACATCCTATTTAATTCATTTACTTGCGATGCAGTGCCCGGACTGTCCGGCAGCTGTCGGACTTGCCCAGCGCGACTAATACAAACCTAACAAATTTTATGGCGGAAAAATCGATCGAAGAGAAGGTCAAGGACATTATCGTCGAGCAACTCGGCGTGAACCCGGAACAGGTCACGCCGCAGGCATCTTTTATTGAGGATTTAGGGGCGGACTCACTGGACATCGTCGAACTGGTGATGGCTTTTGAAGAAGAGTTTGGGGTCGAAGTACCGGACGAAGACGCGGAAAAACTGCAAACCGTCGGCGACGTCATCAAATACATCGAAGACAAGTCGTCCAAGCAGCAGTAGCGCCCCTTCGGATCGCAACCGCATCGCTTTCGAAACTTCAGGCGTTCCCACGGCCGCACGCCTCTCCAAGCGCTGGTTGCGAAGCCCTATGACAGGTTCACACTAGGACGTGGACCTGACGCTCCTGCAGCGGCCGCTGTTTTACGTCGACCGTCACTACGTAACGCTCCTTGGCTGATTGCCTTCGTCGATCCGCGTCGGTTCCGAAGCGACTTGAATTATCTGATCTACAAGCATCTCACCGCAGCCGGCATCGAGATCCCGGATCCATAACGCGACCTGCCTATCCGCAGCGGAATACTCAAGGTGGAAAACGTCACAAAAAAAGACAACACAGGATGATGGGAGACCTAAATTCATCTCATCACCGGTCGTGTCATGTTGAGCGAAGCGAAACATCTCGGATTGTGACGGTGGCAACTCGATCCAGAAGTGACCAGAGGTTCTTCGCTCCGCTCAGAATGACATGGTTGAGACGGTTTCAGTTGTCGACAGTCTCGCTCGAGAGAACAACATGCCTTTCCAATGCTGCACGCTAACCGCATCCTAATCCCGGAAGGCTCCGTGACAGTTGTGCAGTTGCCTGATCTGCAGAATTGCGATGCTTGGAGACAAGCGCTCCAGAGAAAGTGCAAAGATTATCGTTACTACGAGATCGTGGAGGAAACGCTGGAGTGCGGTTTCGAGCATCACTATCTACTGCTTGAGGACGCCTCTGGCAACGTGCGCGCGATCCAGCCGGTGTTCTTTGTTCGGCAAAACTTAGTCGAAGGCGTGCCGGGCAAGATCCGCTCCATCGTCGATGGAATCCGCAAGGTCTTCCCGCGCTTTCTCACCATGCGTGTGTTGATGGTTGGCTGCGGAGCCGGCACGGGCGACCTGGGAGCAGGCGAGGAAAAAGACGAGCTATGGGTGGCAAACGCACTGCTGGCGACTCTTCGGACCTATGCCAGGAGAAAGAAAGCGTCCCTTATCGTCTTCAAGGATTTCCCGACGAACTATCGCTCAGCTCTCGAAACGTTGGTCTCGAATGCTTATGCGCGCATTCCTAGCATGCCGATGACGCAGTTGCCGCTCCCATACGCAAACTGGGACGAATATTTTGGCACACTTAGTAAGGCGACCCGCAAAGATTTGCGCCGAAAGTTCCGCAAAGCGGAGCGCGCACCAAAGATCGAAATGGAGGTGGTGAACGACATCACACCTTTGGTCGACGAAATCTATCCGCTGTATGTGGCCGTCCACGAGCGATCGCAACTGAAATTCGAGACGCTGACCAAACACTATTTCCGCGCCGTTGCTGAGCGGATGTCGGACCGTGCGCGGTTTTTCATCTGGCGACAAAACGGAAAGATCGTTGCGTTCAGTTTCTGCCTCGTCTGTGGTGAGGCGATTTATGACGAGTGCATCGGGCTCGATTACGGTGTCGCGCTCGATCTGCACTTGTACTTTTACACGCTGCGCGACATCATCTCGTGGTCGCTTCAACAAGGGTTGAAATATTACTACAGCAACCCACTCAATTATGAGCCGAAGCTGCATCTGGACTGCGAATTGGTCCCTCTCGATCTGTACATCATGCACACGAATCCGCTGCTGAATCCGATCTTTCGTCGAGTGATCAAATATCTCGGGCCGACGCGGCACGATCCAGTCTTGCAGCGATTTCCAAACGTGAACCAGCTTTGAGAGCGCAGCGATCACGTGGTAGCGCGGGGCAGTCCTCTGCACGCCGAAGGCCCGGCGCGCACGGAGTGACCCGCCCTACCAACCGTAATTCAAAATCGGTTGCGGTGCTTTGATCGCGCGCTAGAAAAGCGGATGCAAAATCGGCCATCCGGCTTTGGGAACCCGTGGCTGCAACTCGGTTTGAGCGTCGTGTTTGTGTTCGCCTCCGAACTCCTTTTGAAACGCGGTGCCAGCGAGATCGCCGCGCCGGACGACGCATTTTCATGGACCGGACTCAATGGTTTGGCGTCGCCACTGGTGTGGTGGGCGATTGTTCTGATCATCGCAAGCTTCATCAGTTGGCTGTACGTGCTTCGCTACATCCCGCTCAGCCTTGCTTATCCACTCTCGCGCGTGGTCGATATTCTTGTTCCGCTGGGCGGCTGGATTTTTCTCGGCGAACTGATCTCTACATTGCGTTGGTGCGGGATTGCGCTGGTGGTTTTCGGCCTGGCGTTGGTGGCAAAGCCGATCGCAAAAATGGAGGAACGCCTGTGAGTTTTCTCGCGTTCCTATTCATCCTTATTTCGCTGATCACCTTTGTGGCAGCGCAACTCATCCTCAAGAAAGCGATGGAATTCTCAGCGACGAACGGTATGCGCAACTCCTATTTCGCGTCGCGCGTCGCAACCGGCGTTGTTCTAATGACGGTTTCCTTTTTCCTGACTCTGGGACTGCTACAGCGCTTCGACCTGAGTTATCTTTATCCCTTCCAAGGATTGAGCGTCATCTTTATCACGATCCTCGCCGCAGTTGTGTTGAAAGAAAAACTAAGCGCGCGGCTCGCCATCGGCGCGCTCCTGATCACCGCGGGAATCGTGCTCGTTTCGATGAGCTGAGAGAATTGTAGAGCAACCGCTTCGGTTGCCGCTATCCGGGTGGCAGCCGGTGCGGCTGCCCTACAACGGCTGCGTTAATAACGGCCAGAGTTTTTCCAGAGTCGCCAAATTAGTCGCGAGCGCTTTTTCCAGGTTTGGTGGTGCGAGCTTCGGTCGGTCGAACTCAGCGGCAAAACGTTGC
This sequence comes from Candidatus Udaeobacter sp., assembly GCA_049791915.1. Taxonomy (GTDB): domain Bacteria; phylum Verrucomicrobiota; class Verrucomicrobiia; order Chthoniobacterales; family UBA10450; genus Udaeobacter. The sequence continues at coordinate 13,386 of JBARAJ010000104.1, read as the reverse complement.
TTCCAACGTGCATATTCGGGAGGCGAGTACGCGCCGCAAATGTCGCCACCAGTGATCGGAGCAGATTGGCCGAGCTGTCGGAGCGCCCACTCAAGATCGGCTACCGTAAAGCGACCGCTCTCCCAGTTCGTCACCGCCTGTTCGATGCACAGACAATCGAGATCGATTGTGACGTAGATATTTTGACCGGCGAGGCGCTTCACAAATTCTTCAAAACGCTCGCGCCAACTATCACGCAAGATCGCGCCCTTCCGCTGTCGATCTTTCAACGGCCGATCGTCTGCCCACGGATGCACTTCAAGAATTCCGGCGCGTTCGGCGCGACGATTGCCGAAAATCTGGTGTGGCCACCAACATTCGAAATTGCCGCAGCCCCAAACACTCACAAGCCGCACATTTGGAAGTTCCAGCGCGCGGTTTACCCATCCGCCACAGGCCCATTTCGGGGGCCGCACATCCCAATCGGGATGGTTATCGAACGAGACGAGGACGATTGGTTGGCCAACGGAACGCAATCGGAGCGCTGTTAGGTAATGAAAGTCACCGGAGCCGTAGAGCAGGAACGGCGCTGCGAGATCCCTCCCCCGCTCCCGATAGAATTGTTCGATCAGCCTCGGCGGCGCGGAGAAACGCAAATGCGGTCCCCAACTCCGCGCATCGGCTACAGAAAGACCGATCGATTCGTTAGGCCACGCGTCATCGAGATCGAGTTGAAGCGAGCGGTCACTCAAGATCACCGGTGCGCGGCTGGGAAAAGCTCAGCCTCGGCCGCCTTCGCCACGCGCAGGTTTTCCTCGGCTTCTTTGTATCCAGGGTTGCGCCGCAGCGCTTCATTGAACTGGACCGCGGCCTGCGAGATCTGGCCCTGGGCCAGGTACACTCTGCCCAGATTGTTGTAGGCAACAGTCAAGTCCGGGTCCGTCCGAAGTGCCGCCAGGTAATGTCCTTCCGCCTCCTTCAGATTTCCATTCGCGAAAAGTCCGTCCGCGAGGCGAAGCTCAGCGGACGGATACTTCGGCTTGAGTCGAAGAACTGTCCGCAGTTCGCTGACGTATTCGTCATTTTTGCCCACTGCCAGAAGAAAAGCTGCATAGCTGTAGTGCGCATCAGCCGAGTTTGGTTTCAACCGTGTGCCCGCTTCGAAGTGAAACGCGGCATCATCGTTCCGTCCGATCCGCTGCAGCAGATTTGCGTACATCTGATGAAAATCGCCGTTGTTCGGTTGAAGCCGCAGCGCTGTTTCCATGTGCGGGGCCGCTGCGTCGAATTTGGCTTGCCCACTCAACGCAGTGCCAAGGTTCATGTGCGCTGCCGCGTACTTGGGATCGAACTGGAGAGCGAGTTTGTACTGTTCGATGGCTTCGTCTAGTTTGCCTTCCTTTTGCAATGCGGAGCCGTAATCAAAATGCGGTTTTGCGCCGTCAGGCACATCCGCGACGACCCACGCCGTTCGTTGCACGTCAGGAACGGCAAGATGCGTTTGCCAAAACCAAAGCGCTCCAAGCGGCACCACGAACACGCCCACCCATTTCAAACCGTGCCATGCCCAACTGGGCAGCATACCGCCGAGCGATACATCAGCGGTTCCACCAGCCAGCCCGAGCGATTGACGCGTCGAGCGCTCCCGAACTTTCCAGATAAATCCGTCATAATAAAAATGCAGAAGCGTCGAAGCGGTCACCACGCCGGTGAGAATGCGTTTGACGGTATCCATTCCGAGATGCGCATTAATTAAGGAAACTGAGCCGTAGGCAAAGACGAGGCCGACATAAAGCCCAATCAGCGAGCCACTCCTTCGGAAAACGAATCGCATGAATCCGCCTATGTTGCTGTCCTTCTCGACGCGATTGCGATTGTAGATCCAGACGAGCGACAGGTATTGGACGTCGTGAAAAACTTCGAACAACGCGATCCCTACGAGAATGTTTGAGACAAGATTATTGCAGTACCACCAAAACGTGATGCTGGTCACCAGTAGTCCAAGTTTTACCGGATTTGGCCGATGCCCCGCGATCCATGTCCGAACAAAATGGGCGGCGAACAAAACCGACACAAAAATGGCTGCGCCGAGAATTATGTTTTGGCCGAGGTTTACAACGGTCGGCGGAATGAACGGTCCGCCACACAGGTAGTAAGTGTCCAGCGTGTCGCTCAGTCGGTATGGCGAAAGCGCCACCGCTGTGCCAAACCAGATCAGGCACATCGCGAAATCGAGGCGGCGGGTAAGCGCATCGAACGTTCCCGTTTTGGCGTCGTAGATGCGGCAAAACCCGTAGGTCTGCATCAACCCGTGCCAAACGCCCCAGAAGAAAACCACCAGGAGAATGCCTTTGAGGTCCCACCAGAAGAAAGCAACGCACACTGCGAGCAGAAACAGCGGCGCTAAAATGAAACGCCACTTGAAACGTTCGAACAAGGCTGGATCACCGTACGCGCGTATCATCCCTGGCAGGTGATGACCCATTGCACCGAAGGCAGCGACAAAGAGATAAATGTCCTGCGGACTCCATTTCGCCTGGGCAAGCGCGAATGCCGGGACCAGCAACAGCGGTGTGCCGACGTACAAGATCAAGTCACGCCATGAGTCAAGGATCCACAGCTTCCGCCCGGCGGCAGGAGGCGCCGCAGACGGAACAGTTTGCAGACGTGAAAACCCTTGAACCTGCTGCATGAATTCGGGGTCAAGTCTTCCCTAGAACAGCGGTGAAATCAATGCGCTTTGTGCCTGCCCGTCGCCAGAGTCGGGCGGTGGTGCGCGCAAATTGAGAGCCGCGCGCGAAAGACTAAGTGACATGGCGAACAAAACCGGGTCAAAAGAAGCAAAAAAAGATGAGCCAGAACGCGATGTCTTTGGCGTCGTCAGCGACGCGTTCCGATGTTTTGCGCAGCGTTCATCTGCATTACTCGGCAGCGCGTGGGCGTTTTGCGGCGCCGTTCTTGTCATTCTCGTCTGGCTTGTCACCGGACCGGCTTTTCACTTCTCGGACACGTGGCAACTGATTATCAACACCGCCACAACCGTCGTGACATTCCTGATGGTATTTCTGATTCAGAACACGCAGAACCGCGACGCCAAGGCCATGCATCTTAAGTTGGACGAGTTAATCCGCGCCGTGGAAGGCGCACGCAATCAACTCGTTGATCTGGAAGAGCTCTCTGATAACGATCTCAAGAAGCTAGAGGAGCAGTTTCGACGGTTGCGAAAGCAATCTGAAAACAGCACAACACGTTCTGATAACGGCCAACCCGCGAAATCGCGCTAGAACCAAACCGCCCCATTTGGCTGGTTTATCGCGAATTGCAAAGTTACCGCACTCGCATCTAATCTCTCGCGCATGACGTCGGTGTGGGAGCTGGCCAACCCGCAGTTGCTTGATCTCGCCGTTTACGAACCCGGGAAGCCGATCGAAGAAACGGCGCGCGAACTAGGCGTCGATCCGAGCACAATCATTAAGCTCGCGTCGAATGAAAATCCGCTCGGCCCTTCTCCCATGGCACTGCAGGCGATGCACGCAGCGCTGGAGAATGCGCATCTTTATCCCGATGGCGGCGGGTTTTACCTACGCAAAGCAATCGCAGCGAAACTGGCCGTAACACCCGAGAACGTAATTCTCGGCAATGGATCAAACGAGGTAATCGAATTCCTCGGTCACGCGTTTCTGAATCCCGGCGATGACGTAATTACGTGTCAGTACGCCTTCATCGTTTATAAACTGCTCGCGACCGCTTTCAGCGCGCGCACGATTGAAACGCCGAGTCCGGATTATCAGCAGAACCTCGATGCAACACTGGACGCAATCTCCTCAAAAACCCGTATCATTTTCATTCCAAACCCAAACAATCCCACCGGCGCACTGATCTCGCAGCGCGCGATCGACAGCTTCATGTCGGAAGTGCCGGACAGCATCCTTGTCGTTTTTGACGAAGCGTATTTCGAATTCCTCGATGATCCGCCCGACACACTTCGATTTGTTCACGACGGGCGAAACGTCGTCGTGCTCCGTACGTTCTCGAAGATTCACGGTCTTGCCGGGCTCCGCATCGGGTATGCCATCGCGTCGCCTGAGATGACCGAAGTGCTTCACAAGACAAGGCAGCCATTCAACGTGAACAGCATCGCACACGCCGGCGCGATAGCGGCGCTCGATGATGAAGCGCACCTGCGCGAAACCAGGCGGGTCATAGACGAAGGTCGCGCTTATTTACAGGAACAATTTGCCGAAATGCAGATTCCGTTCGTGCCAGCCGCTGCAAATTTTGTGATGGTAAACGTCGGCGACGGTTGCGCAGTGTTCCAAAAGTTGCTGCAGCGGAAAATCATAGTGCGCCCGCTTAAAGGCTATGGTTTGCCTGAATGGCTCCGCATTTCCGTCGGCACGATGCAAGAAAACAGGAAAATGATCGGTGCGTTGAGGGAAGTCACCCGCGTGTAGCACGAACGCGACAATCGGACTGAACCGCGCAGCCGAATTTGGCAACCGAAGCGGTTGCCCTACAATTTGAGTCCAAACGTATGACCGCTTCGGACACCGTCGCCGCTATCTCGACCCCGCCTGGTGAAGGCGCGATTGCGCTCGTACGAATTTCTGGCGCGAATGCTATTCAAACAGCAAACAAGATTTTTCGGGGTAAAGAACAACCGTCAAAATTCACCTCACACGTTCAGCATCTCGGCGAGATTTTCAGCCCGGAAAATCGGTTGATCGATCAGGCACTAGTTTCAGTGCACCGTGCACCGGCTAGTTACACCGGTGAAGATCTGGTGGAGATCAGTTGTCACGGCGGCACCCTCGTTTCCGCAAAAGTTCTCGAAGCATGTCTGCGTGCAGGGGCGAGAGCAGCGCAGCCCGGCGAATTCACCGAGCGCGCGTTTCTCAATGGCAAAATGGATCTCACCCAGGCCGAGGCGGTGATCGATTTGATCCGCGCCCGAACTGATTTGGCGCTGCGTTCGGCCACCGAACAACTCGAAGGCAGACTCGGCGATCAAATAAGGAGGATTCGCGATGAATTGATCGCGCTTCTAGCGCACATCAACGCGTCGATTGATTTTCCGGAGGAAGGCATTGAGCCCGACGAAGACGAAATGCTCTGCGCCCGGCTCGATGCTGTTCGACACGAAATCGCCGTGTTGCTCGCGACTGCCGATCAGGGTCGTGTGCTGCGCGAAGGTCTGCGCGTGGTGATTTACGGTGCGACAAACGCCGGCAAATCGAGTTTGCTCAATCGCCTGCTTGGCTACGATCGCGTGATCGTCAGCGACACGCACGGCACGACGCGCGATGCGATCGAGGAAACGCTCAATTTAGAGGGTGTGCCGATCCGCTTGCTCGACACTGCGGGCTTGCGCGCTTCGGAAAGCGAACTGGAGCGCGCGGGAATCGAGCGCACACAAAAACTGCTGCAACTAGCTGATTTGCGCCTGCACATTGCTGACCGCAATTCGCCGAAGCCCGCGCATTTTAACGGGGCGATGAGCGATAGGAACGAAATTGTTGTCTTGAATAAGAGCGATTTGCCGGAGGACAAGGACTGGAAGGATTTCCCGGCGTTGCGAATTTCGTGCGTGACCGAAAACGGACTGCCGGAATTGAAAAAGGAAATTCTGGCACGCATTCGCCAGCAAAATCTGAGACCAGAAAGCGCGATCGCCATTAATACTCGTCATCGCGATTGTCTCCGCCGCTCCTTGGAATCATGCAATCGCGCGCGCACGGCGCTGGGCGAGGGATTATCCGGCGAGTACATTGCGGTTGATCTTGATCAAGCACTGCGCGCAGTCGGCGAAGTCATTGGCGTCGTGGATGTGGAACAAATTCTCGATTCGGTGTTCAGCCAGTTTTGCATCGGAAAGTGACGCCGCAATTATTCCAGAAAACAGCGCTGTCATGTTGAGCGAAGCGCCGCAACGAAATGCGAAGCATGAGCGCCAGGCTTTCAAACATCTCGGTTTTTCTACATGACAATTGGCACGGAAATCATCAGAGATTCTTCGCTTCGCTCAGAATGACATGGCTGTGATGAGGACCTCCGAGCTTGAAGCGTCGAAGCCGCGGTTCAAATGAAGAACGGTTACGAGCTATTCGTTAGGCCGCTGCTGTTTTCTTTGGATGCCGAGACCGCGCATCGTCTCACCATCGCATTGCTCCAAAGGGCGTCCCATTTCGATCCCGCGCTGCGCGTGCTCAAATCTTTTCACCTGTCATCGAAACCAAAAACGCTCTTTGGTCTCAACTTCCAAAATCCAATTGGACTCGCGGCCGGGTTGGACAAAAACGGTGTCGCTCTCCCCGCGTGGGCGGCGCTCGGGTTCGGTTTTATCGAGATTGGGACCGTGACGGCAAAGCCACAGCCTGGAAACCCCAAGCCGCGCATTTTTCGATTGCCCGAGCAACAAGCGCTGATCAATCGGCTTGGTTTCAATAATGACGGCGCGGACGCGATTGCGCAGCGATTGGCGGCGCTGCGCGACAGCGGCCGATGGCCGGCCGTTCCCGTGGGAATCAACATCGGCAAGTCGAGAACAACGCCGCTCGAACAAGCGACAGATGATTACCTCTACTCGTTTCGCATGCTGCGGGATTTTGCTGATTACATCACATTGAATATCAGCTCGCCAAACACACCCGGCTTGCGCGAGTTGCAGGAGCCTGAAAAGCTTTCGGAGTTACTGTACGCTATCGGCAAGGAGGCAGGAACAGCTCCAAAACCGCTGGTCGTGAAAATTTCACCGGACCTGTCAGGCACTGAACTGAAAGCCATTCTCGCTGTATGCGAAGACAACGGCGTCTCGGGAATCATCGCCACGAACACCACGCTGGATCACTCTTCGATTGCGCCGCAACTGGATCAAGCAGGCGGCTTGAGTGGAGCGCCACTCCGAGACAAATCGACCGCATTGTTGCGTGAAATTAATGCTCGATCCACAATTCCAGTGATCGCTTCCGGCGGGATTTTCGACGCAGAATCGGCGCGGGAGAAATTTCACGCGGGCGCAATGCTGATTCAGCTTTATACCGGATTCGTTTACCGCGGCCCGCAGCTTCTGCGGGAAATCATGGATAGGTTGTAGAGCGAGCGCATCGCCTGATGTCGCCATGGTTGGCAACCGGAGCAGTTGCCCTACAGTTGACCGATTTTCAGAATGAAACTGTCTCGTAAGATCCTCAAGTTCACCGAGCCACTCGCCTACCGGCGGGGCTGGCGCAGAGCACAACGCTCGATTTTTCGCGTGCCGCTCAAGCCGATGCTTGCGCAGATCGACTGGGACCGCGCACGAGAGATCCAGCAGCGATATGCGAATTCCACTGCGGGCTACGCTAAATACGCAGATATCGAGCCGTGGTTGCAATTGAATCGCGAACGCGTGCAAGATTTGAATCTTCATCGCTCGGCGCCCAAACGTGTCCTCGACCTTGGTTGCGGAGGCGGATTCTTTTTGTTCATCCTGAAGAACCTTGGCCATTCCGTTGTCGGACTCGACATCGACCGCGTTCCGTTGTTCGGCGAACTACTGGAGTTGTTCGGCGTGCGGCGAGTAGTTTATAAGATCGACGCTTTCGAGCCGCTGCCAGACCTCGGTCAACAATTCGATTGGATCACGGCATTCTCTGCGAATTTTTACCTTTATCATCCGGCAAAGAAACGTTGGGGAACGGCGGAATGGGATTTTTTTCTGCGCGATTTACAGCATCACCTGGCGCCGGGCGGAAAAATCTTTTTTGGACTCAATCCCTCCTACAACGGCGGCTATTACACGCCTGAAATACGCGATCTTTTTCTCAGCCGGGGCGCAGACGTAGAGCGAGAACGAATTCTTTTCGAAAACGGCCTGCGCTTCTGACCTGTAACATTCGCCGTTCCCGGCGGACAATTAAGGTGTGGCCGACGGCTCTTCGGCGGAATCATCGTGCACGCGCTGATGCCAGCGCCGATGCCGCTCTTCTATTTGCTTCAGCTTTTCACGCTGTTCGTCAGTGAGCTGGGTGGCCATCTGGCCATGCGCGTCGGCAATGATCTCGCGAACTCGTCGACCCGTGTCTCTCCGAATATCTCGCAGTTGAGCAGTTGTTTTGTCGATGATTGGCGAAATTTTGGCGAGTTGTTCCGGGGTCAGATTGAGTTCAGCGCGGAGCCTGTCTTTCATTCGTCCGCCGATCCGCTCGGGGTGTCGCAGTTCAAAGAAATGATGTCGGGCGTATGAGCCTCCAACGAACGCGCCGGTAATTCCGCCCGCGACAAACACCAAAAGGAAGCCCGCGATGAGTTTCCATTGCAACGCCCGGTTCATTTCAAAACTCATCCTGAATCGCCGAATCCGCGATGGCGAATTCATTCGTGAACGATTCCCGGATTTCGCGGCTCTGATTTGCTTCGCGAATTGTCGCGATTGTTGATATGATGATTACTGCCATCGACAACACAGCCACGCGTCGAAGCAGCTGCATCACGTCATTCGCCTTTGGCATAGCAGCCCGCCAGAGGGCGACCACGCGAGTATCGAATCCAAACGGCATCGCCGCCGGAACCTCTTCATCCGCCTGCGCCGCAGATTGCAGCAACCGATCGATTTGTTCGTTCTTCATCGCTTCTCCTTTTCCGAGATTTTCGAGAGGTGTTGTTTCATTTTTTGCCGCGCTCGAAATGCTCGCACTTTAACGAGCGCCGTGCTCCAGCCAGTGATCTTGCGTACTTCTTCCACGCTGCGTCCCTGCAAGTATAACAAATCGATCGCCAGCCGCTCGACCGGCTTCAGCGCAGCCAGAAGATGCTCCACCAGTTGGCGCGAAGCGAACCGCCGGTCCGGCGCCAATTCCTCACTGGAGGTTGCCAGATTTTCGATCACCGCTTGCTCTTCCACACTCAAATCAGCATGACGCACTTCCGGTCGCACTTTTTCCGATTCGATTTGGTTGAGACAAGTGTTGACCGCAACGCGCGAGACCCAGTGCTCCAGTGGCACGTTACCTGAAAACTGCGATAGCTTTTGGAATACTTTAATGAAAATCATTTGGCAGAGGTCTTCCTCCGAGGTTCGACGCGACCGATGCGAACGGACGATCCTGGCAACCAACGGATAAAGCCGTTGCACCAGCGCGCGAGCTGCCGCATCGTCATTTTCAAGCGCAGCCTTAACCAGCGCGCTTGGGTCAGAATCATCCATGTAATCGAGAGCGCATCCACACCATTAACCATGACCGGCTCGGCTGCGCCTTGGTTACAACTTCTCGTGTAGATGCGCTTGTGCCAAGTACCTGTGCCTTGGCGCTATCGCGTTTAAAGATTTTTGTAACCGTTCTACTGCGCACCCGGTCATGTCTCTCAAAGGCGCAAAGAGCGCTTTGTAACAACAAAATGAAACCAACTATGAAACGAAACCTATTAGCACTTGCAGTCGCCGGTGCGATCGCGCTGGTCGGCTTTGTCGTTGTACAGGCACAACCGGGCCCCGGCGGTGCCGGACACGGCCGCGCGTTCGGCCTGAGTGGGATCACCAATAAGTTGGACCTGACTGCCGATCAACAGGCGAAGGTTCAGCCGATCCTCGATCAAGCCAAACCGCAAATCGCCGCCATTCATCAGGAGGCGATGCAGAAGATGCATACAGTGATGAACAGCACACTGTCGCAAATTCGGCCAATCCTGACAGCGGACCAGCAGAAGAAACTCGATGCGATCCAAAAAGCGCATCAGGACATGCAGAACGCCAGGAAACAGCTGCACGACGCGATGCAGCAGAACTAATTTCCCGCTCGTTTAGAGCGACAAGGGAAAAGGCGGCGATCTGAAAGGGTCGCCGCCGGGTCGCTTTGGTGACGCAGGCAATCCTGCCTGCGCGTATCTTTCCATTAGCACGAACTCGCGGCCTGAAGCGTTGAAATCGCAGACAGGATTGTCTGCGTCACGGTGTTAGCCTCGTTTTTTCCTCAGCGAAACCAAAAACAACACGACGCCGATCGCCGCAAGAATAATTGCGATTGTAAAGCCGGTGGACGAGATCTCGCCGCGGTAATGATAATTTTCTTTGAGATGCCCAGCGAGGCCTATCAGAAAAGAAAGAACGCCAATGCAGAACAAAATCAGCCCGATCGCTCGCTGGTCATCGTTCGAGATTTTCATTGGCAGCGGCAATCAAATATAGCCGGTAGCCCAAAATTCAAGTGCGCTCTTTAGCTGGAGGGCGTTAATTTCAGGGATGCGCGGGATTCAGCCACTCATATTTACACTGCTCACGATGGGTTCGGTTTTACCTATCAATGCGCAGATCGATCGCATTACCGGCAAAAATTTCGCTACGCGATCGGAAGTTTTGGCAACTCATGGAATGGTTTGCACCAGCGTGCCGGCAGCCACGGAGGTTGGGGTCGAGATTTTAAAGCGCGGCGGGAGCGCGGTGGACGCGGCGATCGCTGCAAACGCGACGCTTGGTTTGATGGAGCCTATTTCGAATGGAATCGGCGGCGATCTCTTCGCGATCGTTTACAGCGCGAAGGAAAACAAACTTTACGGAATCAACGGGAGCGGTCGTTCGCCGCTTGGTCTGAGTTACGACGCGATGAAATCAGAACTGGCGAAGCTGCATAGCGAAACTATTCCGCCGCGCGGCATGCTGCCGATCAGTGTTCCCGGATGCGTCGATGCGTGGGCGGAGCTACACAAAAAATTCGGTAAACTAAAATTGAGCGACGATCTCGCCCCGGCGATTCGCTATGCCGAGGAAGGTTTTCCCGTCACCGATTTGATCGCGTATTACTGGTCGTTTGGTCCGCGCCTGTACAAGGGATTGCCCGGAGCGTTTGTCGAGACCTACACGCTGCCAATGGAGGCGGCCCGCCCCCGGGCCGATGAAACGGTTGACCGGCGCGAGGGCGCGCCGTCTTCAAATGCTGACCGTCGCACTCCCGGTAAAGGCGACATCTTCAAAAATCCAGATTTGGCGAGAACGCTGCGATTGATCGGCGAGAAAGGGCGCGACGCGTTCTACAAAGGCGAGGTCGCAGACAAGATCGACGCGTTTATGCGTGCCAATGGTGGATTCCTGCGGAAAACCGATTTCGAGAAACATACCTCGACGTGGGTCGAGCCCGTCTCGGTAAATTATCGCGGCTACGATATATTCGAGCTTCCGCCGAACGGTCAGGGCATCGCCACGCTGCAGATCTTGAACATTCTCGAAGGATTCGATCTGCGCGCCATGGGACGCAATTCACCCGAGACGCTGCACGCGATGATCGAGGCAAAGAAGATCGCATGGGTTGATCGAGCGAAATTTTACGCCGATCCGGATTTTGCGAAGATTCCTCTGGCCGGGCTTCTTTCGAAACAATACGCCGCAGAGCGTCGCAAATTGATTGACCCGAATCACGCAGCCAAAACTGTAGAGGCAGGCAGCCCGCAAAATGGAGCCGACGCGCCCCCGCGTCGCTCTGGGATTTCGGCCCGAGGGCGGGCCGGCTCCAGTTCGCTTATAGATGACGGCGACACGATTTACATGTGCACTGCCGATAATGAAGGCAACATGGTGTCGCTGATCCAAAGCAATTATCGCGGGATGGGCAGCGGCATCGTCGTGCCGGGTCTTGGATTCATGTTTCAGGATCGCGGCGAACTTTTCTCGATGGACCCGCAGCATGCGAATGTTTACGCGCCAGGGAAACGTCCGTTTCACACCATTATTCCCGGATTCGTGATGAAAGACGATAAACCGTGGGAAGCTTTCGGTGTCATGGGCGGCGGCATGCAGCCGCAGGGTCATGTACAGGTGCTCACAAACCAGATTGATTTTGGCTTGAACGTGCAGGAAGCCGGGGACGCGTCCCGCTGGCAGCATGAAGGCGACAACGAACCTACCGGCGAAAAGATGAACGCTTCAGGTGGATATGTCGAAGTGGAAAGCGGCATTCCGTACGAGACGGTCCGCGAGCTGCGCAAGAAAGGGCATGACGTCCGTTTCGATGTGGGCGGCTACGGTGGTTATCAAGCCATCAAAGTCGAAATGCATGATGGTCGGCGCGTTTACGTCGGCGCCAGCGAATCACGCAAAGACGGAATGGCCGCCGGATACTAGATTCGCTTGTAGGGCGTCTGTGTCAGACGCCAAGCAATTGGATCGGCGTTTGACACAAACGCCCTGCAATTTTCGGTTTAATTCTTAGGCGCCTTGAGCTCGGCGAGTTTTTCTTCCGCGTTTGTTACGTCGGATTTGTGCGCGCTGCCGAGCTTAAGCAATCTTTGCTGACGACGCAGATTCGCTTCGGCAAATTCAAGCTCGGCGCTCTCGCGTTTTGCTACTGCTTTTTGCTCGGCTTCGATCAATTGCGCGAGCGTTGTTTTTGCCACTTCCAACTCTTGTTTCGTGGTGTCTCCGGACGCAACACGGGATTCCTGCTGGGCGACTGTTTCCCTGGCTTGGGCAACTCGCGCGCTTGCCAATTCGCCTTCGCATTTGATCACCTTCACCGCTAGCTGCTCAACCTCGACTTTCGCGAGTACGCCAATCTTACACAGGCGTTCTGCGCCGGCTGCATTTCGTTTCGCACGCTCCAGTTTTTTCTCGCACCGGGCGACGTCGCCGTCGGGCGTTCCCGCCTCGGCGAGTTCGTCGGAAAGATTTTGCTTCAATATCGGCGGCTCAATGTCGAACTGACCGGGCTCATCAGAATTGTTCGGTTGATCCGCAGCCAATGCGATCAGTGCGCTGGTGAGCAACATCACCGGCAACGCGATCGCGCGGATCATGCTGACAGTTTATCACAAAATTTTTCGTAGCACATGCATCTTGCCTGCCGTCACAACACTCCGCTGAGGACAGCGGACACTACAGCAACTTGGGCGTGAGAAGCCGTCCGTGCCTCGGAATTTTTTTCTTTCATCTGTCACGTTCCTTCTGTAGAAGACGGATCCGGAGGAATTTATCTATCCGGTCAATCGTCAAATCCTGCTAACCGTCGTCATCTCGGGATTGATCCTTCCACCCGCATCGGCCGACCTTTTTCCGAGTTCCGGACCTGTAGTGTCGGGTAAAGTTGCGCGTCTTCGATTCGGGAAAGCGGCCGCACCGAAGAATGCACCGGTTCCGGTAAAACGTGCGATCTGGGCGGCGAATCAACTTCGGTCAAAACCGTATCGCTACGGCGGAGGGCACAAATCATTTAAGGATCACGGTTACGATTGTTCCGGCACAATCTCCTATGTCCTGGCTGCGGCTGGTTTGATCAGCAACCCGATGAGCTCAACCGAGTTTCGTAGCTACGGCGACCGCGGCGCAGGCGAATGGATCACGATCTACGCGCGCGAGGGTCACACGTTCGCAGTCATTGCCGGGCTGCGCCTCGACACCACGCCGTTCGATCGTTACAACGGCAAATGGGCGCCGCGCTGGTACGC
>JBARAJ010000103.1:0-9349 GCA_049791915.1 Candidatus Udaeobacter sp. | reverse complement strand
TACCCCCAACGATCTCATCAATTCGTGTGCTCATTTGTTTAACTTTGCCGACACATGATCGATGTAAGCTAAAATTTCGTCTAACAGTTCGACTATTCGACCGGCTAGGAAATTCGAGATCCTTCGACTTCGGTCAGGATGACAATTCGCTCCAGTTAAGCACCACTTTGCCGGAATTTCCGGATTTCATCAGCTCGATCGCTTCCTTGAACTCCGTGTAGGGAAAGCGGTGCGTGATCACAGGTGATATGTCGAGACCACTCTGGATCATTGCCGTCATCTTGTACCAGGTCTCGTACATTTCGCGGCCGTAAACGCCTTTGATGGTGAGCGCGCTGAAGACGACGGTGTTCCAATCGATGGCAGCGCTTCCGGGCATGATGCCTAACAAGGCGATGTTGCCGCCGTGAAACATGTTCGGCAAAATGTCAGCGAACGCTTTCGGGTTGCCGGACATTTCCAGTGCGACATCAAAGCCTTCCTTCATCCCGAGCTTCTGCATCGCATCGGCAACTTGCTCGGTGCGCACATCGAGTGCCAGATCGGCACCCATCGTACGTGCGAGATTTAACCGGTACGGATTTACATCGGTCACAACCACGTGCCGCGCGCCCGCGCGTTTGCAAATCGGAATCGCCATGCAACCGATCGGGCCGGCGCCGGTGACGAGCACGTCTTCTCCGACCAGGTCGAACGAGAGCGCAGTGTGCACAGCGTTGCCTAACGGATCGAAACAAGAAAGCACATCCAGCGGGATCGATGGGTCGGCATGCCAGCAGTTCTCCTGCGGAATCGCGACGAACTCCGCCCATCCGCCAGGACGATTAACGCCGACACCCTGCGTGTTTGGACACAGATGCCGCCGGCCGGCGAGACAATTTCGACAATGTCCACAGGTGATGTGCCCTTCGGCAACGACGAGATCGCCGCGTCCAAAACCTTTGACGTGGTCGCCCACGCGATCCACAACGCCGACAAACTCATGGCCAATGATCATCGGCACCGGAATCGCTTTCTGCGCCCAGTCATCCCAGTTGTAGATGTGCACGTCAGTACCGCAGATCGACGCCTTCAACACCCGAACCAGCACGTCATCGCCGCCGACTTTTGGAACCGGAACTTCCCCGAGCCATAGACCGGGCTCGGCTTTGGCTTTGACAACTGCCTTCATCGTCGTTTGCACGACAGCAAGCTAGGCGAATCAGGGAAGCGAGAAAAGATTTTTGCGACGGCCGCTCTCCTCACGACATGAAGCCTGACGAAAAGCCATACGAATTTATCCAGTCAGGCAGCACCTGATTTTCATGTAGGGCCTCGCCTGACATTCTTCTTGACAGATCAGTGGCGTTTTTGGCAAAACGCTTGAGACGAAAATCAGTAAATGGCTAGACATGATTAGGATAGTGCCGCTTTCGCCTTGCGAGTGCCGGGCGGCGCGGACCGGGAAAATCAGAGAAGGCCCCCAAACAATGAAAGAACAAACCTAAATCAATGAAAAATCGAAATGTCATATTCGCAGCAATTCTCTCCGCGCTGGTCTGTTTCCCCCTTTTGCTAAAAGCACAAGCGGGTCCAGACGCTGCCTTACCAGGGTTAAACACCGCGGACGGCGACCATGCTCTTTTCAGCATCACCACCGGCACCGCGAACACAGCAGTGGGTTGGCGCTCGCTATCGAGCGACACCACGGGCAGCTTCAACACCGGCCTTGGTGCCGGCGCGCTGGCCTTGAACACTACCGAAGACAGCAACACCGCCGTTGGCACGGCCGCGTTGCTACTCAACAGCGGGGGGCTAAGCAATACGGCCATTGGACGGACCGCCATGCTTAACAACTCAACCGGCAACGAAAATACGGCCGTTGGCGTCGGTGCGCTCTCAGGCTGCACTACGGGCGGCTTTAACACCGCCGTCGGTGGAATCGCAGGTGCTGCCATCACCACTGGTCAATTCAATACGATCATTGGTGACATCGCCGGGCTCTTCGTAACGACTGCCAGTAACACAATCTGTATCGGTGGTTCAGGCATAAACGTCAGCAACACCTGCCAGATCGGCCATATTCGTGGCGTGCAAACGGTGAATAACGATGCCTTGCCGGTCGTGATTGACTCCGCCGGGCAGCTCGGCACTCAAAGTTCTTCAGGCCGATATAAGAAGGACGTTAAACCGATGGACCAAGCCAGCGAAGCGGTCCTTGCGCTTAAGCCGGTGACCTTCCACTACAAGACTGACAAAACCAACAGGCCTGAATTTGGGTTGATTGCCGAAGACGTCGCGAAAGTGAACCCCAATCTGGTGGCACACCAGGATGGCCAGATCTACACGGTACGCTATGAGGCAGTGAACGCCATGTTGCTAAATGAGTTCCTCAAAGCGCACAAACAGCTCGAGGCACAGGACGCGACTATTGCCGAGTTGAAGTCGACATTGGCGCAGCAACAGAAGGGAATGGAAGCTCTGACCGCGCAAGTTCAAAAAGTGAGCGCGCAGATGCAGGTAAACAAGCCCGCCCCGCAACTAACCGCAAACAATGAGTAGCAGCTAGTCAGAGGTTAAAGCCAAAAATCCTTCACAAAGCCGCCACTTTTCATGAAGTGGCGGCTTTTCTTTGATCCGTCCATACCGGGAGATCCATCGAATCAGCCGTGAATCATGATTTTTGGCCGGCGGTTTTGGAGATCCTATTTTCTTGACATATCCGATGCGTTTTTCGTAAAAGACCTGTGAACTAAATCGGTAGCCACGCAAACGAATGGCGGCGCCCTGCTCCACGGGCGCGGGCCAATGGCCCACCAGATCACGTTTACGACCAACCAAATCAAAGGAGAAATTCGCTTATGCAAAATCGATACATCATCTTAGGAGCAATCTTCTGCGCCCTCGCATTTTTACCGGAAGCGCAAGCCGTCAGCCCCGCGCCGGACGGATGCTATCCCAGCTTCACGACGGCGGAAGGGTGCAACGCACTCAACTCCCTAACCACGGGTTCTGGAAATACAGGCCTTGGTTGGTGGGCGCTCTTTACCGATCGCGACGGCAGTTTCAATACGGGAGTAGGTGCTGGAGCACTTATCCTCAACGACGGCAGTTCCAATACCGCAGTTGGCACTGTAGCGTTGTTGCTCAACAGCACCGGCACAGAGAACACAGCCGTTGGAGCTAACGCGCTCGTCAATAACGATGACGGTTCAGAGAATAATGCAGTCGGCGCCTTCACACTCATGAACAATGTAAGTGGCAGCTTCAACAACGCGGTTGGTCGTAGCGTGCTCGGGGTTGCTGAGGCGAGTGAAAATAATGCACTCGGCGATCTTGCCATGGAGAACAATACATCGGGCTCTAGTAACACAGCCATCGGTGACGATGCGCTCCGTAACAACGTGGACGGTAGTTTTAACGTGGCTGTTGGTGACGAGGCCGGCACCGGTTTGGGGGCAAGCGTCAATAGCTGCATCGCGATCGGCGCACCTGGTGGCGGCCCTTTTGCTGTCCTTGATAACACCTGCTTCATCGGCAGCATCTTCGGCGAGCCGGTTAGCGACCCCGGCACCCAGACCGCAGTATTTGTCGATCAATTTAACGTGGTGGGCGTCTTCAACTCGTCCCGGCGGTTCAAACATGACATTCAACCGATGGACAAGACCAGTGAAACGCTGTACAGGCTCAAGCCAGTAACCTTCAAATTCAACAGCGACTGGAAAGGCACAACGCAATACGGTTTGATCGCCGAGGAAGTCGCCGAGACGGACCCCCAGCTCGTGTCGCACGGCAGAAATGGTGAAATCGTGAGCGTCCACTATGAGCAGATCAACAACATGTTGCTCAACGAGTTCCTCAAAGAGCACAAAAAAGTTCAGGAACTGACAGTCGCAGTCACGCAGCAACAAAAAGGGATGGAAGTTTTGACGGCCCAGCTCAAAGAACAGGCCACTAAAATCCAAAAAGTGAGCGCGCAGCTCGAGATGAGCAAGCCAGCAGCGACAGTGGCCGTGAACAAGCCTTAGCCCGTCTTGTCATAACTACGGAATTATAGTTTACTCCTGATATGAAAAGAATCCTTGTCCTTTGCATGCTCATCTGTTTTGCGATCATTTGCGCCTGCCAAAAACAGGATTCGGCAGCTGAAGCACAACTTGCTCAACGGAAAGCAGAACTCGACACACGCGAGAAGGCACTGGATGAAAGAGAGAAAGCATTGGTTGAAAAAGAAAAGGTGATCCCCAGGTTCCGCGCCATTCCCTCCGACCTTCAGTCGCGCAAGCCGGTTGTCGACCCAGAGCAGGCGAAAGCTGAAAGAGAACGGAGAATACAACAGCTTCCTCCCGAGCTTCAGGCGCTCGTTCGTGACCGCTCACTGTTGGATACTCGGACAGGTGAAAAAAGCACGGCAACAGACGCCCGAGCCGAGCGATTGCATCGTCTCGAAGAGGAACGAAGAAAGGAGATGAGCGCGATAGCATCTCCCAACGCAGAGTCATCTGATACGCAGACCGGTTCACCGTCTCCCTCGCCGACGCCACAATAAATCTGACTTCCAAACGGCGATTGAAATCTATAACCGCCTTGGAGAATATAGCCGAATGACCACTCGCGAGCGTGTCGCGCAGCTTCTGAAGGCCTGGCCAAAAATTTACCCGACGGCGCATTGCGAGCTGGACTTTCGGAATCCGCTGGAGTTGCTCATAGCGACCATTCTCTCGGCGCAATCCACGGATAAACGCGTCAACATGGTTACACCTGCGCTGTTCAGGAGATATCGCGCCGCGAAAGATTATGCGAACGCTCCGGTCCCTGAGCTGGAAACCGCGATCAAATCCACGGGCTTCTATCGCAACAAAGCGAAAAGCATTCGTGGCGCCATGCGTGAAATCGTCGAGAAACACGACGGAAAAGTGCCCGAAACGATGGCGAAATTAACCGCCTTGCCGGGCGTCGGGCGCAAGACTGCGAACGTGGTACTGGGCAACGCCTTTCATATAGATGAAGGGATCGTGGTCGACACACACGTGATCCGGCTATCGCAGCGCCTTGGCCTAACGAAACAAAAGGATCCGGTAAAGATTGAGCTTGATTTAATGAAGCTCGTGCCGCGCAAGCATTGGACCGACTGGAGTCACTGGCTCATCTGGCACGGGCGCCGCCGTTGCTATGCGCGCAAGCCGGACTGCAGCCGGTGCGAGGTGTTCAAGCTTTGTCCCAGCGGGAAAATCTTCGTGCGGACTGGCAAGGCGCTGAAGCTTCCCGAAAATCCTTGAACGTTTAGATCGCGATCGACAGGATCGAGAGCCACTTGAGAAGGTTCGCAATCGTCGTCTACCGCCGGTCAGTGGAACGTCACTGTCGCTGTCTCGTGCTCAACCGTCGCTGGCGGCGGCAACAAAGAGGTTTCCGTTCCCAAGTTCTCCGCCCGCGACGAGTTTATGCAGGGTGATGTCCTACACGAAAATTGACTCGACAACCTCGGGCAATTTCCATACAAGACCCACGCAAAAGATTCTGAATCTGTTTTCGTTGGGAAGTTTGCTCCCCGGAACTTTCTTCCCCCTTGAAGGATCACGCCTGACGTCGTGATGAATAAACCACCGGGGATTAAAGAAAATGAAACTATAAATATCAATGAAATCTCAAAATCTAATTCACATTCTTATTGGAATTGTTTGCTTGCGAGTTTTACCACAGATGCAAGCCGTCACTCCAGCCCCCGACGGCGGCTATCCTGGCGGCAATACGGCCGAAGGACAGAGCGCGCTGCTTAATCTCAGTAGCGGAGGTTACAACACAGCGATTGGTTTTTCCTCATTGAGTGCAGTCACCACGGGCGCTTTCAACACCGGTATCGGCGCTGGCGCCCTTCTAGCAAACACCGCGGACCAGAATACGGCCACTGGTGCCGGTGCGCTCCTAAGCAACACCACTGGTAGTTTCAACACAGCTAATGGAGCGTTCGCACTTCTAGACAACACTATAGGGGGCTTCAACACTGCCACCGGAGCAAGTGCGCTTCAGGCTAACACCAGTGGCTCCCAGAACACGGCCGACGGGACGTACGCGCTTTTTAACAACACCACCGGCACGAACAACACGGCCACCGGTCAAGGAGCGCTCGCCTTCAACACCACCGGCGCGGACAATACCGCGATCGGTGTTAATGCACTCTATAGCAATACCACCGGCAACCAAAACACGGCCACCGGAGAAAAAGCACTGCTCGACAACACGACCGGAACGAACAACACCGCCACTGGTTTCGACGCTCTCGTGAGCAATAACATTGGCTCCTCAAACACGGCTACCGGCAATGCAGCTCTCGGCAGCAATACCACCGGCGGAAACAACACGGCCAATGGCGTAGGCGCCCTCGGGACGAACACCACCGGCGATGACAACACGGCGATGGGCGTTGTCGCGCTAGTTAGTAATACGACTGGCGTCGATAACACGGCCAATGGTTATCAGGCGCTTTATAACAACACTATTGGCAATGCGAACACCGCCACCGGTAAAAATGCGCTCGTTGGCAACACAGAAGGCATCAACAACACGGCCATCGGCTATGACGCACTCACGAGCAACACGACCGGTCTTAACAACACGGCCATCGGGTATGCTACGCTCGCCAACATCACAACTGGCAGTGCCAACATCGCAATAGGCGCGGGCGCCGGCAGCGCCTTCAGCACAGCCAATCACACAATCTGTATCGGCACTGGAGGTTCTGGGAACGTAAGCGACAGCTGCTTTATTGGGAATATCTTTGGCGCGACATCATCCGGAGGAATCGGCGTTTTCATTAATTCAGCCGGTCAACTTGGCACTTCTACCTCCTCGCGGCGGTTTAAAGACGAAATCAAGCCAATGGCGGAGGCTAGCGATGCGCTCTTCGCGCTGAGGCCGGTCACCTTCCGCTACAAGAAGGAAATTGATCCAAAACGCATTGCGCAATTTGGGCTTGTGGCTGAGGACGTAGAAGTGGTCAACTCTGACTTGGTGGTGCGGGACAAGGATGGCAAAGCCTACAGCGTGCGTTACGAGCAAGTGAACGCGATGTTGCTCAACGAGTTTCTGAAAGAGCACAAGGCATTCCTTGAGGAACAGCGTAAAGTCCGTGAGCAGGAATCAACCATTGCACAACTGACGTCCAGAGTCGCAAAACAGGAGCAAGGAATAGAGACTCTCGCCGCGCATATCCGAGACCAGGACACAAAAATCCAGCGGGTAAGCGATCATATACAACTGAACAAACCAGCAGCGCAACTCGTCGCGGGTGACCACTAGATCTGCAGGGCATCCACCCTGGCGGAACCCTCGACAGAGAAGAACACGGAAGGAAAAAACAGATGAAAACTATAGCGACTATTATTTACCGGGCGTTCGCAATCTTCGCCTTCGCCTTTTCCGGGCTTTTACAGATGGCCCATGCCGTTAGTCCGGCGCCTGATGGAGGCTATCCCGGCGGCAACACGGCAGAGGGACAAAACGCCCTGTTTAGTCTCACCAGCGGCGGATACAACACGGCAGTCGGTTATCTTTCGCTCCGGAGTGACAGTACCGCCAGCTTTAACACGGCGATTGGCGCTGGAACGCTTCTTGCCAACACGGCAGATGAAAATACGGCTACTGGCGCTGGAGCGCTTTTAAGCAATACCGCCGCCAACCACAATACGGCTGATGGAGCGTTCGCTCTCTTTAGCAATACCACCGGCGGTGACAACACGGCCATCGGAGACCAAGCTCTTTTTAAAAATACCACCGCCAACGGCAATACCGCTGATGGTACGTTCGCTCTGTTTAGTAACACCACCGGCGCTGACAACACAGCCATCGGTGACGTGGCGCTCGTTGCCAGCACAACCGGGCTCAGCAACACCGCCATAGGTGTTGCAGCGCTCGGTAGCAATACGACTGGCAGCAACAACATCGCCCTGGGATTTAATGCCGGTTTAAATCTCACCACGGGCAGTAACAATATCGATATCGGCAACTCAGGTGCTGCTGGGGAGTCCAACGTAATCCGCGTCGGGGTCCAGGGAACCCAGACATTCACCATCATCGCTGGCATTAGTAACGATATCCAGGCCATCGGCACCCCGGTTATTGTCTCACCAGACGGTTTCCTTGGCGTGGCAACCTCTTCGGCGCGTTTCAAGGACCAAATCAAACCGATGGACAAAGCCAGCGAGGCGCTCTTCGGACTTAATCCGGTTACCTTTCGTTACAAAAAACAAATTGATCCAGCAGGCACAGGGCAGTTCGGACTTGTCGCCGAGGAGGTGGAAAAGGTGAATCCCGATCTAGTGGTGCGTGACAAGGAGGGAAAACCTTACAGCGTACGCTACGACCAGGTGAACGCGATGTTGCTCAATGAGTTCCTGAAGGAGCATCGGAACGTAGAGAATCTAAAGAACGACTTCCAAACTACTGTCGCGCGGCAGCAGAAGGAAATCGCAGCCCTCACTGCAACCGTGAAAGAGCAGGCAGAGCAAATCCAAAAGGTGAGCGCGCAAGTCGAAATGAGTAAACCAGCGCCGCAAATGGTCAACGATCCTTAAAGTCGGTTGAAGTTGGTGCTGTGTCTCAGCGATTGATTCCAACGGTCGAACGATCTGGATCGCAGACGCACCACGACGACGGAAAGCATTTCGTTGTGCCTGCGAATGAAAAGTTGACCGCTTTTCTCGAACTCGAATCAGTGATCCATCGACCGCCACCTATTAGCGACCGTCGGAAACTTGATAACTTTCTCTTCGAGATCGGCCTCAGCTTCGCATTTCGCGACGAATGACTCGATAGCTTCGTAGATTACGTCGGCGACCCCCACACCGTTTCGCTTTGCTATCTTGCTAAGCCGTCGCAACTCTCGCTGGTCAAACCCATCGAGCGGCCAGCATCCTTCAAGAATAAAGGACGTAACATTGCTAGGCCGGGTTTTTGGCGCGGTTTTCATGCCGGCCTTTTCCGCTGCTTTCTGCGCGCGCGCAAGAAACGTCTGTCAAACAATTGCGTGACCTTAATGTGACTCAAATTCGCTGGCGCATCAGCATTTCACACAGGGACGGCTTTCGATTCGCCTCAATACGGCGACTCGTAGACGTAAGTTCCTTCTGCGACCGACGAATCGGCCAATCCCGGCTTGTACGCAATCGCTTTTAACGTCTTTTCCCGCGGTCCGACCGTGAACGAGACTTTCTCGCTCGCCGCTGCTATTTGCGTGCCGTTACCTGATGATCCGCCAGTCGGTGTAGAACCGTCGAGCGTGTAGCGCAAATACGCCCCCGCTGTCTTCGTCGCTATCCTGACCATGACGGATGTCGTGGCACGCGTTGCGTCTGAGGGAGTCAGTGTAGGC
>JBARAJ010000102.1:0-3754 GCA_049791915.1 Candidatus Udaeobacter sp. | reverse complement strand
TGCAGCACATTATCACTTGGCTCCTTTTTTCCCTCCCGCAGCTGTTGCAGATATTCTGGGGGAGGGCGACAGGGTAGTAGCGGGGCTGGAGGCCTGAAGTTTCTTGATGAAGAAGTCCTTCATGTCCTTAAATTTCGCTGCCCGTGAGTTGTTTGGAAGAACCTTGGCGCCGGAAGCATCCACTTCTATCGTTTGGTGAAGAGTTCCTGATCTGTCCGTAAGCCAGGCAATGCCTACGGAATAAATTTCCGTCTTATCTGTCATTGTTTTAAGCGCAGAAATCACGATGCCCTCTTGCTTTGCGTTGGTGCTGACAGCAAATGCGAGATTAGTACCATCCGACGTACGAAACGCCTTCAATTTCACTGGAAGACGGTCACTACCAAGCCCGAGTATGGCTGCCAGCTCCGGGGCTATTGATTCTGCGATGCCTTGAGAAAGCACCCATTCTTCCACTTTGGAAAGTTCTGCATGCTCGGAAGAAGGAGGTGTTGGAGCAAGACTCTGAGCCAACAAGGCAGCAGGAATGAGCGCCAGAGCTGCGACCAATAATTTACTGTAATGCCTTTTCACAGGCGATTTGTTACTCGCTGGCATGACCTTCCCGCTGGCCTTCCTGTTCTGTTGTTTTTGGACACGTAGCGCTACATCGGTAAAACGAGCGCTAACCGAGTGTCGGAAGGATTCGGCTGCTCTCATCCAGTTGCGAGCCGATTTGATGATTGTGGCAAGGGCATAATCCTGGAGGCTCGCGACCGTTTGCGGAGGCGCAGGAGACCTAGAACGGTGGTAGTCAGCAAGAAAGCAATGAACAGGAAAATAATCACGAACTCGATTACCGCGAAAAGGTTTTGAATGTATTTATGCCGCGCCATTCGTGCAAAAAAAGACGCACGTCTGGACGGCTGTCGCTATTGGACCTTGGTCCTATCCCGTCGAATCGCATGTCCAGTTCCAGGATTGAGAAGATCGCTCCTGACGCTCTCAGTCATTCGAAGACGTTCGCACCCCAGCCCGCTCCCCATCCGCCCCATGAACTCCACTGCATCTCCGAATCCTGGTACATCTCGGCGGTTTCGAGATTCTCCTTCGAAAGCCTATTTGTAGCACGGAGTTGTTGGTAAGTCCGGTACTCTTTGGGTCCGCCAACATAGGAGCGATTGTGAACCGGGTCCGGGAAAATGTAATATGTTTTCTTCCCCTTCTGGATCATGGTTACTCTGCCCGGCGGAAGATTTTGAAGCTTTTGTTGCTGTGCTGCCGTCTTAGGCGTGATGACCTTAAATCCAGAGGCCACCAGCATGCTTTCTCTGTTTTGGATGGCGGTCTGTGTGGAGGCGCAGCCCACAAACAATGCTGTGCATACGATCGCAATTAGGGCGCTAAATTTTGCCGCGTCTGCTTTCACTTTTGTGGCTATGAGCCGCTTAGTTGGCCAGTTGAGTCTACCTGGCGTATGCTCGTCACTGCCTGTTTCGCTTTGCCAGTTGTTTTTTGTCGATAAACAATGACAAGCTGCGCCGTTTCCAGCTCAATTGGTTAAGTGAATCTCAAATGCCTGCGCTCCGAGGGAGGAGGCCAGGCCTTCGGTCTCGCCGGCGAGATACATGACCACGCCATTCTGGTTCGTCAGCTTCGCATGCATCTTCCCCTCGATCAGTGTGAGTCCGCGGCTGATGCCGTGGTAAGTTCCGGAGAAGTCGGAGAGCTTGTTTAGGTTATAGACCTTGCCAGTGGCAGAGGTCTTTTGGACGCCCGAGCCACCAAGGCCCCCACCAGAGATGGTGAAACGGTGACTCCGGCCGTTGTAATAGAGGGTCCCTTTTCCGGATTCAGCCTGAGCGTAATAGGCAGCCGACCACTCGTGAATACTGACAGTAGCCGAGGGTGTTGTACTCGGCGCCTGCGTCGTTGATGCGCATCCGGCGATTAGGATTAATGTGATACCCGCGAAAGCGGAATTGATGACGTTGGTTTTCATGGTTTCTTGGTTTCTGATTGGTTCCTACAGGGATTGTTTTTCTGGTAGTGAGTCACGTATTTGCCACACCGACGAGGAAATACGTATAGGACTTTAGTCCAATAGGTTTCAGAGCAGTTTGCAGGCGTGTCCTGCTCAAAAATTTATCCCGCCCATAACCTGGGGACCATTCAATGCAGTCTTGTTGGTGAACCCACCTTGGTTGTAGTCGTACTTTAGATAACGCCAGCCAACCTGCGCCCAGAACCACCGGCTGATTTGAAATTCGAGGCCGCCTTGTACCTGATAGCTCCAATCAGAGCTGTCCACCGGTTCTCGCGCAATCGTCCGCCCTTCGCGTTCGATTTCGTACGCGGAGCCAGAGTTGGCGTCAAATCCACCTACGTCGGCTTCCGCGTAAAGCGATGTGGCCCTCCAGATTTTCACTTTCCCGTGCGCGCCGATCACGGGATCGACCCAACCAGTCGAATCGGAGAAATCCAACTTGTTGCGTATTCCCAGCAGTCGACGAAGAATGACCAGGCGCGCGTCACCGTTATTGAAAATGCTTAGATCGCCTCCCTGATAGCTGTAGCGCGCGCCTGCGAAGAGAGAGAGCGTAGCCTTATCGCAATTGATCACTCGATAACCGACGAATCCTTCTGCAAGCCCGGTTTTGAGGTGAATATTGGCGTTGGTAAAAAGCAAACCAGGTAGCGCGGCAGAAGCACCTACTTCCATGTACAGACCATCTCCGAAGAACTCCCATCGTTGATAGCGAAGATCAACCGACAGCGGAAGGGGGACGTGAGTCAGATGCGTGAGAATCTGGTCGACGCTGACGTCGGGGGACGTAACGATGCCCTTTACTCCACTATTACCGGACACACCTGCCAACCACCCAGGAACACCGATACGGATTTCGAGCTTCGCAGGCGTTTCGCACCAAGGCTGCGGCGTCGGAGACGGAGTTTCTTTTGAAATGTCGTATGCCTCTGATCCAGCAAAAAGATGTGGCGCAAAGAAAAAGGCTATTGCGACCAGAAGTCGCTTCGCGAAACGCTTTACCAAACTTGGTTGACTCATAGTGGTAAACTCTGGTCAGCAATCGTCGTTCGCGCCCTTAATACCAATTAATTGCCGTCCTATCAACACTCAGAAGGTGACACCGGTCGTGATTTGCGGGCCGTGCAGGACCACGTCGAAACGAAAGTCGCGATCCTCGAAATTACCGCCGAGTGCCCGGTAACCGATCTCAGTAAAGATCGATCGGGTGAGGTTGATGCCAACTACCGTCTCGACCTCCCACATTAAGTCAGCACCAACTCCGAATCCTCCGATCTCGCCGCGTACGCCCGTGTAATAGGTTTTGCTAAAATTGTAACGGGTGCGCAATCCGACATAGGGATCGAACCAGTAATCGTCTTTTGACAAAGTTTGGCTCAGGCTCTTGTCCAGGCGAAGCGCAAGTTGATTGGCGATTTGCGCCTCCGCCGCATTAACTACTCTGTGGACAGCGTCCCGGCGGGCGACGCCCCTCGCCACGAGCGCATCTACGCGTGCCTCCAAAGCGGCCTTTTCCTTCTCAATAAAATTCTCGACCCGTCGAGCAATATCTTCTTCAATGCGCCCGCCCAACGGACCGATTGGAATGTTTGGTTTCCCTTGGTGGCGTTCTAACGAGTTATGCTTGTCGATCTCGCTGACGATGTCTGCCTCGATCGTGCTCTTGAGTAGTGCAAGAAAATGACTGTTCGAAATGTCATTGTTAAGCCGGGCAACCAAATCGTCGCT
>JBARAJ010000101.1:0-21719 GCA_049791915.1 Candidatus Udaeobacter sp. | reverse complement strand
AAGAAAGCCCGAGCTACATTTTGACGCATTTCGGCACCTGGCTGTCGATGAATTATTTTATTTTGGTCGAGAAAGGCGTTGCCTGGCTGTGTGGCGCAGCGGATTGGCGGCTAACTTTGCTGCCGATCGCAGCAGCGGTGGCAATAATTCCGTTAACTGCTTCGCTTGCACTCAAATTTACCGGCTCGACGCGGACCGCGCTCATTGCTGCCAGCTTAGCTGCGTTCAATCATTTTCTAGTATTCTGGGGGCCGCAGATTCGGGCCTATTCGCTGCTGGTGGCACTGAGTCTATTGGCAATCAATGAGTTCTTTCATTGGTATCAGCAGCGAGACTGGTGGAGCGGCGTGCGGTGTGCGGCCGTCGTGTTACTGCTGTTACTCGCGCATCTTAACGGCGTTTACACAGTTGCATTCCTCATTCTACTACTAATGGCCGAAAGCGTTTCCGCTGGCTTTTCTGGCGGCCGAAGGTTTCTCTGGGATTCTAGGACGCTTTGGATTCCGTTGGGCGGAGTGGCGATAATAGTCGGCATAGCTTACTGGCGTCTCCTGCCAGACATCGCGAAGGTTAACAAGGAATGGGGAACCGACACCCCACCGACGAGCATGGCATATATTCCGCAAGTCTTTATTGCGTTTATGGGTGTTGGTTACGCCGCTTTGTTGTCCGTGCTGTTATTGCTTGCCGGCTCCTGGTCGGCAGTAAGAGAGAAGCGAGCGCTACTTCTACTGTGTGGAGCGATTATTCTGGGCCCTGTCCTTATGTCTTTACAGGGAGTCTCTGTTCCATCATGGGCCTACGCCCGCTATCTAATTTTTTGTCTTCCCTTGCTCTTGATCTTAATAGCGGAGGGCATCGATTGGCTCGCAATGCACATCTGGATGGGGAAAGGCGCCGCTGTCGCAGCTTGGGCTCTGACGGCAATAGTTGTTTTCGGCTGGACCCCCTTGGTACACGCGCAGTTTCTCGCCAAGGAAGAATGGCCGTATGCCCAGGTGGCCACGTTTCTGCACACGCAGATGGAGAAAAGCGACGTAATCGTCGCGGGACGGAGCATTGGGCTTTCACTCTCGCAATTCTTCGACAACTCTGAAGATCGCATTATCCTACCCGACAGCTACGTTAGCAAAGTTGCTAGCAATCTCGATGGCCCTTTGTCGGGGCGTGTTTTTTACGTAACGGAGGCAGGTTTCTTAAAGGATCGGAAGGCGCCTGTCCGACGTTTCGGGAGGTTAGAAGTTACAATCTATGGCGGCGATACCGCTCGAGCGTTGTTGGAGCAGTGGCGCGCAGATCTGTTGCATCGAACTGCCGGTAGTGTTGTCGTGTCTTTTCAAGGCGACTATCAACTACTCGCGCTGCTCGAAGAGGCGTTAGGATCTGGCCGCTCGGCAGATCAGTGGCGCTCACTCGCAGAGAGTTGCCGGGCTCAGAGGCCATCCGCGCGTTATATTCCACGCCACCTACAGAAGGCCGTACAATCCGTCGCATTTCCGTGAATTGTGTTCGGCGCGCTCTCCTCATCCGGCCCGCTAACTCAACAAAACGCCGGTTCTTGTCTCAACGTTGGAACTACGAGCTGAAGATTGGGCGAAAAAAGATGCATAGTGGCCAAATCATCTCCAACTAGTTAGACTACGAGTGTGACCGATGAGATCGAGCTTTCCATTGTGATGCCGTGTTTGAACGAGGCGGAGACGCTTACGGGATGCATCGAGAAAGCACGGATTGGCATCGAGCGGTCCGGGGTGCGAGGCGAAATCCTCGTTGCCGACAACGGCAGCAAAGATGATTCCGTACGAATCGCGCAAAAACTCGGTGCGCGCGTGGTTCATGTGAAGGAAAAAGGATACGGCAACGCGTTGCGCGGTGGAATTCAAGCCGCGTCGGGGAAATGGATCGTCATGGGCGACGCCGATGAGAGCTACGATTTCTCGGAGGCGGACCGCTTCGTGAAAAAGTTTCAAGAAGGCTTTGAACTGATCGCCGGTTGCCGCCTGCCAAATGGTGGCGGAAAAATCTTGCCAGGCGCGATGCCGTTTTTGCACCGCTGGGTGGGCAACCCTCTCTTTTCACGGATGGCGCGACACATGTTCGCCGCGCCCATTCACGATGTTTATTGCGGCCTCCGTGGATTCAAACGAGACCTGTATGATCGGCTGCAGCTTCAGTGCGAAGGCATGGAATTTGCCACCGAGATGATCATAAAAGCTAGCTTACACGGCACGCGCATCGCCGAGATTCCTATCACGCTCCATCCGGACGGACGCAAGACGCACGCGCCACACCTGCGCACGGTTCGTGACGGCTGGCGCACCCTGCGGTTCTTCCTCATATTTAGTCCGCGATGGCTCTTTCTCGCACCGGGTCTTGTTTTGGCTTTACTGGGACTGGCTGGTTACGCCGTGGCGTTGCCAGGATTGCAAATCGCTGGCGTAACATTCGATGCGCACACTCTTTTGTTTTCCAGCCTCGCCATTCTAATGGGGTATCAATCCATTCTGTTCGCCGTCTTCGCCAAAACGTTCGCCATCAGCGAAGGCTTCCTGCCGAAGGACCCGCGCGTTGATCGCTTTTTCAAAATAATCTATCTCGAACGCGGTCTGGCGCTTGGCACGGCGACTTTTTTGGCTGGCTTGATTTTGTTGGGCGCCGCGGTGTTGCAATGGAAGTCTGTCCATTTCGGCCGTCTCGATTACGCCGTCACCATGCGTTGGGTCATTCCGGGCGCGACCCTGACGGCGTTGGGCTTTCAAACTGTGCTCTCAAGTTTTTTTGTAAGTATTCTGGGAATGAAGCGTCGTCCATGAGCCATTCTTCGTTAGAAACAACATTAGAACTTGTGCTCTTGTTAGAGTCCCGTTCACGGCCGCAGGCCAATGGTTGATGACCAGGTTTGAGCGGCTGAATCGCGTATGTGCGTGGCAACTGCCACTAACCCGATTTCAGCCTGAGTTTTCCAGTTTCTTCAGTATCCTTGGGGTGCACCGAAAATGGGTTTGATCGAATCTGTTCATGGAGGATACGTCCATGAGAGGCGCATCGTGGTCCTCAGCGACTGGTGTTCCAAAGTCATTCCAATCAATTCCAAGGTGCTGGACGTCGGCTGCGGTGATGGCCGGCTCGATCGCTTGGTCGCTGACAAGCGACCGGATGTTTCGATTCGGGGGATCGATGTTCTCCAGCGCAAAGATGCCGCAGTGCCGATGCAGACATTTGATGGCGAGTCCTTGCCGTATGCCGAAGGCAGCTTTGATATCGTGATGTTTGTTGATGTGCTCCACCATGCCAGCAAGCCGCTCCACTTGCTTCGCGAAGCAACTCGTGTCGCCCGACAGGCGATTCTCATCAAGGACCACCTTGTCGAAGGAACCTTCGCTTACTCGACTCTGCGGTTTATGGACTGGGTGGGGAACGCTCGCCATGGTGTTGCCCTGCCGTATAATTACTGGACGCTGGCCAAATGGCATCGGGTGCTGGACGACCTTGGCCTTAACATCGATGTCTGGGAATCGAACTTGAGGCTATATCCATTTCCGGCAGATCTGATTTTCGGGCGATCCTTGCACTTTTTCGCGCTGCTCCGAATGCCAGGTGAGAACACGATCCACACGCAACATGATTAAATTCGAGCAAAAGAGTGCGGCCGAGCGAAATCACCTTCATGACGATCCATGGGAGGCCGCTTACCTCCACTTTGAAACTCCCGAGAAAGAGGTCCGAAAATTCATCGGGCGACTAAAATTTATGGATGCCATGAAATGGCCACGAAATGCAAAGATAGTGGAGCTTTTTTGTGGAAGAGGGAGTGGACTGCGAGCACTTCACCAGCTTGGCTTCAACCAGGTCGAAGGAATCGATCTGTCACCTTCCCTTGCCGCCGAGTATGCAGGACCAGGCAAAATCCTCGTCGGGGATTGCCGGCAACTCCCATTTGAGAGTGCCAGCAAAGATATCCTTATCGTGCAAGGCGGTCTCCACCACTTACCTGTGCTTCCCGACGATCTCGATCGAGTACTGGCGGAAGGGGCGCGCGTGCTGAGGGAAAATGGCTTACTGCTGTTGATCGAGCCATGGGTTAGTCTCTTTCTCTCCGTGACCCATGAGCTTTGTCGGAGCCGAGTCATCAGAAAGCTGTCACCAAAGATCGATGCGTTGGCAACCATGATTCACTACGAACGGCAAACATACGAAAATTGGCTAAACCATCCGGGACTCATCTTGGATTCACTGGCCAAGGCTTTTCGATGTGAACGCTGTCATTTCAGATGGGGTAAGATTTACTTCGCCGGACGTAAACGCTCCTACTGAAACGTCTGCCGCCACACGCCGGCTTTGCGTGCTGAATAGATGACGTTTCTGATCGCAAGAAGGCGCTACCTGCCTTGCCCATTTGTAAAGGAGGGCCTCCGTCCCCAAATCTCGCGGCAAGCACGAGATCCTAAACCGTCGATCAGCTTTCTTGAGTGCTTGGATCGTAGAGATGGACCAGGTACAATGCCACCAACCCAATGACTGAGGAGCACTCTCGCCATAAGAGCTTGGAAGCTCTGGCTATTCTCGCTCTGGCTATTACTTTTTTGCTTCGTTATACGCCATTCCTGGCGTCGCATCTGCTTTTTGGGCCGTTTCTGGACAATGTTTATATCTATGGACCCATATTTTCCGAGGCCTCAAGGCAGGCGTTGTCGGGGGATGTTCCGTACTACCTGCCAAATATTGGGACGGATTTTCCAGTGTTCGAGAGCCCCCATTTTTGCATCCTCTACCCGTTTTATTTTCTTGGGCTGATCAACTACGGCGGTCCACTGAACTCGCTTTACACGCTCACCTATCTGACACTGTTGCACCTCTTCATTTTTTACGTCAATCTCTACGTTCTGTTGCGTTGCGGCACGGTTCCACCATGGGCTGCATATATAGGAGCCTCCGTCGGCATGCTGGCGCGGAACACGGAACTGTATGCTAGTTGGATCACGATCACGGCAAGCTATGCATGGCTTCCGTTAGTGCTCGCCGGCGGCGTGTTGTTATTTCGATTTCCTGGGAAGGCCCATGGAATAGTCGTCTTTTCGGTTGCAGCAGGTCTTTTGGCGTTGGCAAGCGCTTCACAGTCCGTTATTCATACCGCCCTGAGTTGTCTGATACTGTTCGCCGCGGGTATCGGTTGGTTGTGTCTCGAGCGACGCTTTTCAGATATCTGGCGGGTAGCCTGGTCTCTGGCGCTATGCGGCGGGATTGCGTTCGGGCTGGCCGGGGCTGCGATAGTCCCAATGTACATGGCCACCGGTGAAATGATTCGGCACATCGGGGGCAGTGCAGCCGTGATTGGGCACGCGCACATTCCATGGGAAAACTTCAATCTTACTCAGCTTAAACTGAACGAAGCTGCCGGTATCGTCATCAGACCGACCTGGATCGCCATCGTGGGCAGTCCCTACGTAGGCTCGCTTGGCGTAATCGGAACGTTGCTGGCCGGAATCTACTTCCGGCGGCTGGCCCAGTTTCCTCGGATGTTGGTTCTGGCATTTGGAGCGATCGCCTTGTATGGCTTGCTCTCCGCCTTTGGAACTAACCTGGGATTAGCGTATCTAAACTTCCATGTTCCCTTGATTAACAGGATCAGGGAAGCCGGGCGTCACCTTGTCCTGTTTGCAATCGGCGTTTCGTTCCTAAGCGGCTTCGGTTATAGCCTTTTGCCACGAATTTGGGAGCAATACCGGAACAGCCGTAATCTGTGCCTCCTCATTGCGCCGGCACTCATGGCGCTTGCAATGACTGGAATCATTCTTTGGGAGCTTGCTCAGATGAATCAACTCCAGCGTTTGACGGGATGTTGGATGCTGGCACTCGCGCCACTGCTGTTCGTTCTCGGGCGTTTCAGTAAAGCTCGTGACTGCAAAGTTCTAATTTTAGCCGGCGTACTCGTCTCCGTCACTGCGATGGTCATTCCTGTCAGAGGAATTTCAGTGTCCCAGTCGGCGTTCGACAAGCCGATGAATCTGCTTAGCCACAGAGTCCTCCAACGGATAACCACTGAAACGGATGTGCACGATTGGCGAATAGATTTCCGCGACAGCGTCTTTGACAACAAGTTTTGGGGAATGAACGCAAGTTACCATGGGATCAAGAGCTTCTACAACCAGCTTACACCACAACCGTACGCACAATTCGAGTTCATGCTGCTGGGAAATGTTCCGCATCTAAGGGCCATGATGGGCGCTCGGTATGTGTTGTGCGGGCCCGCTGAGTCACCAACAGATGCGAACACAAAGCAAATATTCGAGATTGAGGGTTACAGACTTTACGAAAATGCAAACCCGATGAACCGATTTACGTTAGTACATCAGGTCGAAGGTTCCGCCACGAACGTCGCTAGTTTTGTCGAGATTATCCAAAGAGGCTTTGATTACCATTCTGAAGCTTACGTAACTCCACACGACCTTGAAAGCGTCCGCATGTTTTTGAGCAACCAGTCAATTTCAGCACAACCGAACGATGCAATCACAAATGTTATTACTCAGCCTAATCGGAGTTATTCCAGGGTGGAGTCTAATGCGGCTTCACTCCTAATTTTGAATGAGTGGTTCACGCCCGCATGGAAGGTCTGGGTAAACGGTATAAGTCAATCAGCGCTACGTGTAAACCAGTGGCAGGTCGGAGCGCTCCTGCCTGCTGGAAAAAATGACGTGGAGTTCGAATATGACCCCACGCTGTTTAGAGCCTTGATGATCTTAAATCGAACAACCGTCGTATTAATCCTCGGGTTTTTGATCCTTCGATGGTACAGAAATCGTTCAGTCGCTAGCTCTAATCCTGTGTAATGCTCGTAGCATTTGCGGCCAGACACTATTCTCACGATGCGAATAGGTTTATATACCAATCTTCGCTCTCATTTGCCGATCCAGAATCGAAATCTGTCAATCCCTCGCTCGACACCGACTGGATACGTTTTCCGTTTTCCTTCAGGACGCCGATCAGCTCGACCCAGTTTCCCCCAGCCTGCTTCAATCCGTAAGGCCAAAATTCGAAAAGCAGCTTTATACCTGGATTATCCGCCAGAACACGACCAGCTCCGCGCAAAGCGTGAAGCTCATATCCCTGGATATCCATTTTGATGAGATCCACGCGTTCGCCAGGCTTGAAATAATCGTCGAGCGCTATCATTTCGATAGGTACCGTATGACGCGAATCTCCTTCGGGCAGATACGCGCGATGATCGACGTTGAGTTTATCGGAAACGTAGAGCGTAGTTCTCCGGCTGGATTCGCCCACGGCGGACTGCGATAAGCGCACATTTGCAAGCTTGCGCGTGGCAGACTGCAAGCGACCGAAATTCTCCGGCGAAGGTTCAAACGAGTGAACAAGCCCAGTCGGACCGACCCAACGGGAGAGAAGCTGCGTATAGATGCCGATATTCGCACCTACGTCGACAGCGACGTCTCCCGGCGACAGCATTCTTCGCAAGAACTTACGCTCCGCATGATCATTGTAAGCTTTAAAGGCGCGATAACACAGGAGGTAAAGGGGAAACGCTCGATCGTAAACTCTATTGCCGATCTCGCGAAGAACCGGGACCAGCCGCATCAGCGTCGCGTAAGAGTTACGGTAAAGAAAGCTGCGCAGAAGCCTGGAAAGCTCCGGCTGAGGGCGAGGTCGATTGGAAACAACGCGTTATAGATGAAGCGTGGAATCGGTAGCCGGTGCGATATTCCGCCCGTAAGCATGTACGATAGCGAGCTAAAGGGACGCAGTAAAAGACCCTCAAGATCGTAGCTTGCATTCAAGCGTCGAAGCCATTCGTGTTTCCTGAAAAAAATGAGCCACGGCAATGCGATATTGGCCGAGGCCAAAGGCCCTTGCACGTGAGCCAGCTCCGGCTCGGAAATCTGGAAATCAACCATCTCGTGATGCAGATACTTGAAGATTAGAGTTGATAGCGCGGAAAAGAAAGGCTCAGTCGCGATTACTTTGCCGCCGGATTTCAACTTGCTGGCTGCACGATTGAGAAATGCAATTGGACTTTTCAGGTGATGTAACACGTTCGTGAGCGTAATAACGTCAAGGCTGTTGTCTTCGATCGCGCCTAACTTATCGATTTCGTGGCAATCAAACACAAGATCGAGATAATCAAGATCCAGCACATCACTGCTCAGGACGTTTGAGTGAAATTGCTTCAGCGGCGAGGTACCGCTCCCTATCTCAAGTATCGATAGCGCCGCCGGATTTGGAAAGTTCCTGAATTGATCCCGATAAAGTTCGCGATACCAGAAAAGAAGATTTTGGTTGCCGCCGAGTCGCGCGCGGTTACGCAGTGTTACAGCGCGGTCCTTAGCCTCGTCGCTCTGCACGGTAATTGTGGTGCTCATTTCACGGCGCGAATGTAAAGCGAGCCGGCAAACTCCATGATCACCGGAACCTTCTCAAGAAAACGCCCGAACGAGTTCAAACCATCGATCAGAGCAATGGGCGTCTTCGGATGAAGGAAATCAAACGGGTCAATCCGAACATCGCGAAAGCCTGTTTGTTCGAGCAGTCGCCGAAGCGGCCACCGAAAGAATGCGGTTTCGTCCGGTGAGTCTCCGAGTTTGCGTTTAACCGAGGGGACATTCTTTTGTATCGCGATCTGAGGGTTCAGCATGTTCGGCTCTGTAAAATAGATTGCGCCGGCAGGTTTCAACACGCGATAGATTTCTTGCAGTGCCTCTTTGATTTCAAGGTGATGTAAAACGGAGCTGCCCACAACGGAATCAAACATTGCATCAGAATAACTCAACGCACTAGCGTCCTGGATTTCATAATGAACATTCGGCATGGAACAATTTGCTTTGGCGATTTCTAGAAGCTCAGGCGAGACGTCAATCGCTATGACGTCCGCCCTCAAGCGTGCCAGTTCGCGAGTGAAGTAGCCAGTGCCGCATCCCACCTCAAGCACTCTCATTCCGGGCTCTAAATGCCTGCTGAGCATTTTCACCCGCCGCGTCCAGCGCAGTTTGCCGGCTGGACTCTCCCAATTCCAAATCTCACCTGCTCCGCGCGCGGCTAGAAAGCGACCGTGCTGGATTTCTTTAGCAATGCGCTTTCGCATCAAAAGATTCGGGTAACGGCGAATTCAAATTGGCGCCTGTTAGATGTAGTGCCCTTAGTATCCCAGTTTTAACTTCAAGAACCCATGCCAGCACATTTTCAACATGACAAGTCCGTTGCGGAAGACCTTTGTCATCTTTGTTGAACCATAAATGCGTTCCTGGTAGTGAACGGGCAAGTCAAGAATCTTGAGGTTCAACTTTGCGGCGCCAAATAACAGTTCATAGTCTCCCCAGCGGTCTTCGGTTCCCCAAGTTCCCACCAACGGCTTGATCCGCTCCCAGTCATTTCGCCAGAGGACTTTTGTGCCGCACAGCGTGTCCTTTACTCGCTGCCCCAGCAGATACGTAAAAGCGACGCTGAAAAACTTGTTGCCGAGCATGTTTGCTCCGTTCATTGCTCCTTTTGGCACCGGATAGACAAGTCGCGAGCCATTGACAAACTCCGCTTGTCCCGAAGAGATAACATCGATGAAGTAAGGCAGCTCCTCGGGAATCGTCGTCAGATCGGCGTCGAGAATCATCAAAATATCGCCTGTGGCAACGTTGAAACCGGTCCAGACGTTTCGCGACTTACAAACCCCCGGTCCACATTCAAGCCGGATATTCTTGTGTGGATAGGCAGCTTGCACCCTCAGCACCTCCTCAGCCGTGCCGTCCGTCGATTGATCATCACAGAAAAGGATCTCTGTTCTGCCTGCCAACCCCGGAATGCGTCTAACGGCCTCCTCCACGTTTCCCTTCTCGTTCTTGCATGGAATTACAACCGATACGCTAAGCTCTTTGGGCGAAACCGGCGGCGGCAGCATTCGTGCGACGACCACCTGCGTCATGCAAAGCTTACTCAGAAACGGCAGACGCGCACAGAAACGATTGAGGAAATCGGACAACAACGGAATATACTTTGGTAACAGGACGATTCGATGCGTCTCAAGAGCTTCAAAACCGGCGAGCCTCAGCAGATTTCGAACATCAGCAATGGAAAGCCAGTTCTGCTCGGTCCGCGGAACCTTCATACCTACCCACTCGGCGAAGCTAACGAGCGGTTCCCAAAGATGGTTGTAAGTTGTTATGAGCAACCGAGTGTGTCTCTGGCAAAGCGGTTTTAGATTCCGCAGCGCTTCAAGCACATCGACCGTATCGCCGATGTCGTTAAACAGGATGTAATCGAAGTTTTCGCCTGCCTCGAAAACCTGCCGGAACTCCTCCTTGTCTGGAAATGCAACCGCGAATTCGAAGTTTGGATTTCGTTGCTGTGCGATTGTGACAATCTCAGCGCAGATATCAACGCCTTTGCCGGCGCACGGCCGGACAAGAGCCAAAAGATTGCCTGTGCCGCAGCGAACAGAGAGTACCTTCTTCTGTGGTTCCACCAGAAAACAGAGAAGCCGACTCAGCAGTTCATAATAGTACGTGTTGCGGTTGATCCAGGTCTCGCGCCGGGGAGCAATTCTTGCCAAATGATTCCGGGTGCGCTCGCGCCTTTGCTCAAGAGCGGCAGCCCCCCACGGTTGTGTATGCGTCTCGCGCTCGTTTAGCACAGCTTCCATACTGCCGTCGAAGCGAATTGCCTGCAAAGTTTCGCGGCGCAGTTTCCTTCAATTCTGGTACCGTTCAAGATCGTACTTTTACCAAACCTGGTTGCCAGCGCTATACAAATGAATTAATTCGCGTTCTCTTCTCAAGCGTTATGCGCGCGCGCTCATAATGCAGCAGCCCTGAAACTATTTTTGAGTTACAACAACCCGTGAGAGACGTTTCAGAAAAAGGATGCGCAAATGAGCCATATTTCGCCGGAACGTTGCTGCTCTTTTGCGCCTTGACGTTCTATTACTTTTCGGTGCTGAGAATTGACTATCGCGACACCAACCTGCTTTACCTGGGTTACTCAGATGCGGCACACTACTTCGCGCAAGCAAAGGCGCTGCTTAAACATGAATTGCCCGCTATACAAATTGGTTACGACAAACTGCCGTCTATGTGGCCGGTTGGATATCCGGCGCTGATGCTTCCGTGGCTTAAGATTCTGCCGGAGGCAGATTCCATCCTTGCGCCGTATAGGACGAATCAAACGGTCGGCTTGCTGCTCCTCTTCGGTGTATTTGGTTTTTATTTTTATCTGGCCAAGCCGCTAACTGGCGGATTTGCTGCGCTTTTGCTTGCCACGCTGCCCGCTTTTTTCAGTTTCTGTCGTTCGCCATTGAGCGACGTCAGCGC
The DNA here is from genome assembly GCA_049791915.1 of Candidatus Udaeobacter sp. Classification (GTDB taxonomy): domain Bacteria; phylum Verrucomicrobiota; class Verrucomicrobiia; order Chthoniobacterales; family UBA10450; genus Udaeobacter. The sequence goes on along the minus strand of JBARAJ010000101.1, from coordinate 10,413 downwards.
ATTGGCATTCATCGCACTAGCTTTTATGTTCGCGTACTTGGGTCTGAAGGAGGAACGCCGTTGGAAAATCTATCTATCGGCAGCGTTTCTCGGGCTTTCGCTGAACATTCGCTTGCAGTCGATTTTCTTCGTGCCGTTGTTGTTGGCCATGACTCTATTCCCAGAGAAGGGAGCGCGCCTACGCTGGCTTCTACATTGTCTTGCACTTCCGATTGTTTTTGCTCTGGCAGCCAGCCCGCTGCTGGTGCTAAATTCCATCCAGTTTCATTCGCCACTTCAAACAGGGTACGCCTATTGGGGCAATCCAAGCTTTTTAGCAGAGCACCCGTTTTTTTCCTGGCGCTACATTCCATACAATGCTGCGCTGCTTTGGCGGGAACTCGCTCTGCGTCCGCAGCCGTTCGCTGCCGTGAATCACTTTGGCACCGGCACCTGTTTTGTTGCCGCGTTTATCCTTTTGGCTTGCGTGGGGGTATTCTTCATCCGACTCAACAGGTTCGTTATCTGCGCTTTTTCAGCCAGCTTGAGTTTCTTTGCGGTGACCATCAGTTTCTTCCCCGTCATGGACTTGCGGTACTATCTGCCGCTTCTAATGCTGTTAGTCGCAGTTGCCGTTCTACCTGTGACGTGGGCGGCAGAAAATCTCGTTTTGCAAAAACGAACCGTCGCTTCTCTGGCAATCTTCGTTTTGTTTGCAGCAGCTTGCCTGGGTTATCCTTCACGCTCGGCTGATCCCAGACTGAAAGCGGATCGATTGCAGAGTTGGGAAGCTCTTAACTTTAGCACCCGCCCCCGTCAATCGGCCGAGTTTAACGCGCAACGACGTTTTATCGAAATGGTTGGGCAAGAGCAGGACGGAATCGTCTTTTCGGATATCAGTCCTGTTTACCTGAATGCTCTTTTGCCGCCAGGATTTGTGGCAGCTCCTTTCGATGGAGAGAGGTACATCCAATTCACACACGTTTTGCATTACGATCACGCGCAAGCGGTTGTACTGGCCGAACTCGGCTTACACCGATCAATTCCAGTTTACGCGCTGTTCGTTTCAACTAAGGAACTCGAGGAAAAGGCATCACGATTGCCGAACATTCCTGGTTACCGGTGGAGGCCAGCCGAGAACACCATGGGCGAGGCCGTGATTTTGAGACTCTCTTCAACTCAGTGACGAGAGCGCAATCTCTGTTTGCTGGCGTGCTTGCGTTCCGATTTGCAAGCAATCATCCACCACGATGAACTCTCTTCTCGCAAGCGACGCACCGCGAAACCACGCCGTGACGATCTTTTCCGTATGCGTTCTGGCGTGCTCTTGGTAGAGCAATTTCGCTGGAGAAACGGAGAGGCTATGCTTGACTGATAGGTTCGACATCTCTCGGCAGAATGCCTGCACAAACAATCAAGATTAGCGGTGCTCGCCAGCACAATCTCAAGAACCTCCACGTCGAGATTCCTCGGGAGAAGCTGGTGGTCATCACCGGTTTAAGCGGCTCGGGGAAATCCTCGCTCGCTTTCGACACGCTTTATGCGGAAGGGCAACGCCGTTATGTCGAGAGCCTTTCTGCTTATGCGCGGCAGTTCCTCGATCAAATGGAAAAGCCGGATGTCGATTTCATCGAAGGCTTGTCGCCTGCCATCGCGATCGAACAACGCAGCGCCGGTGCGAACCCACGATCGACAATCGCAACCACGACTGAGATCTACGATTACCTGCGCGTCCTCTTTTCCGCTGTGGGTCAACCGCACGATCCCCTCACCGGCCGCCCGCTGAGCCGCCAAACGCCTCAGCAAATCGTCGATCAGGTTCTGGTGTACGAACCGGGCACCAAAATCGTTGTGTTGGCGCCGTTGATTGAGAATCAGCCCGGTGAGTTCCGGGACGTGCTCGAAAAACTCAGGCGTGAAGGATTCGTTCGTGCACGCATCGACGGACAGATGGTCGAACTGGATCGCACTGAGCCGATCCGGCTGAAGAAAGGTGAACGGCACATGATTGAAGCGGTAGTCGATCGGCTGGCCGTCCGCGAAGGCATTCGTGTGCGCCTGACAGACTCAGTTGAGACCGCTCTCAAATGGGGCACCAATCGCATTGTCGTTTTGTGCCAAACACCCACTGCGGGCGAGAATTGGGCAGAATGCCGATACTCCACAGATTACGGGAATGCTGAGACGGGCTTCAACTTAGGCGAACTGACTCCGAGACATTTTTCTTTTAATAGCCATCTCGGTGCTTGCCCGGCTTGCCACGGTTTGGGAACACAATTGGTCGTTGATCCGGAGCTGATGATCTCCGACCAAACCAAAACGCTGGAGGAAGGAGCAATCATACCCTGGCGCCGCGGCACAAAACGCATGCGAGTCTACTATCGGCATTTACAGGATGCGCTGATCAAACACTTCAACGTCAATGAAGACGTGCCGTTCGCCGATTTGCCGAAAGCATTTAAAGCCGCGCTTTACTTCGGCACGAATGGCGAGCCGGTTGAAATGGAGTTTGGCGGCAACGGCGAAAGGAAAATCACAAAACCATTCGAGGGACTCGTGCCTCAAATGCGGCGGCTTTATGAGCAAACCGAGAGCGAGTTCACGCGGAATCGCATTCGAGCATTCATGACTCGCGAGACATGTAATGTCTGCGGCGGCGCAAGACTCAAACCGGAAATCCTTGCCGTCACAATCAAGGCCCGACACGGCGGCGAATTGAATATCCATCAGTTCAGCCAGCAAAACGTGGAAGACGCGCTGCGATTCATTGGCGGACTCGACCTGACTGAGCAGCAGCAGACGATCGCAACAGACGTGCTCCGCGAGATTCGCTCGCGCCTTCAATTTCTTGTGGAGGTCGGGCTTGGCTATCTGACATTGAATCGCGAGAGCGGCACGCTTTCCGGCGGCGAAGCGCAACGGATACGACTCGCCACACAGATCGGCTCCGGTCTGGCTGGCGTTCTGTACATTCTCGATGAACCCAGCATCGGTCTGCATCAACGCGACAACTCACGCTTACTGGGAACGCTTCGAAAACTGCGCGATCTTGGGAACTCCGTCATCGTAGTCGAGCACGATGAAGAAACGATTCGGGCTGCCGACCACATTCTTGATCTTGGTCCGGGCGCAGGGCCGCGTGGTGGCGAGATTGTGGCAGAGGGAACTCTCGACGACATCGCCCGCGCGAAAAATTCTTTGACTGGCAATTATCTTTCCGGACGAGCACGCATAGCGGTTCCAAAACAGCGCACCCAGCCGCGGCCCGATGGCTGGCTTACAGTCGTAGGTGCAGGTGAAAACAACCTGAAAACAATCGACGTCTCATTTCCTCTCGGTTGCCTAACGTGTGTGACTGGTGTTTCCGGCAGCGGCAAATCGACTTTGGTGGACGACATTTTGCGCCGCGCCCTTTTCCGGCATTTCTATAACTCGAAAGATAAGCCGGGCGCTCACAAAGCGATTCGCGGGCTGGAACAGATCGACAAGGTAGTTGTGATCGACCAAAGCCCGATCGGCCGAACGCCACGGTCAAACCCGGTCACATATACCGGCGCGTTCACCCCAATACGGGAACTGTTCGCTCAATTACCCGCGGCCCGGGTCCGCGGCTATGACGCAGGTCGATTCAGTTTCAATGTTAAAGGCGGTCGTTGCGAGAATTGCGAGGGCGGAGGCTTGATCAAAATCGAGATGCATTTCTTGCCCGACGTTTACGTCGAGTGCGAGGTTTGCCGAGGCAAACGCTACAACCGCGAGACGCTCGAGATCACCTACAAAGGCAAGAATATTGCAGATGTGCTCGATCTAACCGTGGACGAAGCTGCGCGATTCTTCCGCAATGTGCCGACGATCGCGGAAAAGCTCAATTCACTGCTGGACGTTGGCTTGGGCTATCTCCGACTCGGTCAGGCCGGAACGACTCTTTCCGGTGGCGAAGCGCAGCGCGTGAAACTTGCCACAGAGCTCGCCAAAAAAGCGACGGGTCGCACTGTGTACATTCTCGATGAACCTACGACCGGGTTGCATTTCGCCGATATCGAAAAATTACTGGAGGTGTTGATGAAGCTCCGCAACGCGGGCAACACCATCGTGGTAATTGAACACAACCTTGAGATGATTAAGTGCGCCGACTGGATCATCGATTTGGGTCCTGAAGGCGGCGAACATGGCGGGGAGGTGGTCGGATCGGGTCCGCCTGAGAGGGTCGCCACTATTCCGGCCAGCCATACCGGGCAATACTTACGGGCAATGCTGGAGAGAAGATGAGATACGTCGGACACTTAGGCCTTACATGTCTGATCGGGGTACTCAGCCCCGTCGCCCGCGCGGATATCTCCGCTGAAATCGCCCAGGCCAGCACGCCGATTTCAGAAGGCGTGCCGGAAGTAGCGGTCCAGCGGTTGCAGTCGCTGCTAAACAAAAATCTGCCAGAACCACAATGGCGCGCAGTCGCAGAAAAACTTGCAGAGGCGCAGGTAGCCGCAAACGAACCGGAGGCCACTTTGGTTCTATTAACCGACGCCAGGTTACGCGACTTGGCATGGGCGAAATTCTGGCGCGCTCAGGCGCTGGCCAGTCTGCACCGGTGGGCCGACGCACTGCCGCTTTACGAGGAATTGAGTAACGACGTGTCACCGTTGCAGAGAGCAGCTGTTTTTGGGGCGAGCGAGGCGTTACGCGCGTTAGGAAAACGCCAGGAGGCTTTGAAAAAATTCATGCCGCTGATGCATGATGAAGAGTGGGGCACGCCAGCGCAGCTGCGAGCAGCTGAGCTATACATTGAATTGGGCAATGCTGCTGAGGCACGCCGGCTTTTGGAGCAGTTGCACCCAGTTTCCGTTGCAGAACGGCGTGAACGGCGCGTGTTACGCGGCCGCCTCGAACTGATTTTGCAGCGACCTGAACGAGCTATTGGAATGTTTGAGGCGATTCTGAAAAGGCCAGAGGGAACGCCCCATCCCATGCTGCTCGCTGCGCTCTTCGGCATCGCTGACGCGCATTTGCAGCTTAAAACGCCGGAGACCGGAGATGACTTTCTCGAGCGTTTCATCGATCGTAACCACGCAGACCCTGATCTCGCGCTGATATTCGCAAAGCTTGATGAGCTTTATCGAGCCGAACACCCACCGTCGCGCAACGAATTGGAAAAGTGGGTGCGCAGGCCGGAACAACCCCGGCGAACATTCGCGCGCTGGTATCTTGCGTGCCTGGAAATTCGCGCAGGCCGCCGAGAGCGGGCACGCCAATTATTTACAGATCTGCGACACACAGAAATCAAATCGGCGGCGATTGCCCCTGCTCTCTTCGAGTTTGCCGAATTTGAAATTGACGACGGCCACTTTGACGAGGCGATAGGCATTCTCGACGATGCGCGCCTCTTGCGGCCCGACCCGGCCTTGTTGACCCGGATCGATTTTTTATCTGCACAAGCGCAGTATTTGGCGAAGCAATTCGATACCGCAACGGCTGGCTTTGAAGAAATCGCGCAGCGCGATTCGCGTTGGGCGAAAGTCGCGCTGTTTAACGCCTCCAGCGGCTGGTTGCAGGTCGGTAATCACTCTCGCTTCATTGCTGATTACGGCGAACTGGAAAAACAGGGCGGCGACGAACAATCGCGTGCCGATTTGCAATTGGAGGAAGGTTTACTGCAGGCTGCCAAGGGCGACAAAAAAGCTGCGGGATCGTTGCAGCGATTCATTCACGATTTTCCAAAGAATTCGCGAGTGTCGGAGGCTTGGGTGGGCCTGGCTGAGTTGGCGTTTCATTCCTCACCGCCGCGCTTGGATGAAGCGCGAAAAGACCTGGACCACGCAGTTGAATCCAAACCCACGTCTGCTGCCGCCGAACGCGCCGATTATCTCCGCATCTGGGTAGAAGAAGCAGGCGGCGGAAACGAATCGAAAGTCGTTGAGCTCGGAAAGCGATTTCTCGAGCAGCACGGCCAGTCGCAATTCGCTCGGGAAGTTCGAATGAAATTGGCGGAGCTTTATTATCGTCGCCAGGATTTCGCAAACGCGCAGACGCAGTTTGAAATTATCGCGCAACACAACCCGAATGACCCGCTCGCGGAAAAAGCGCTCTTTTTCGCGGCAGAATCAGCCATGTCGAGCATGAGCGAGCATACCCTGGATCGGGCACTCGTTTTATTCGATCAAGTCGTGCAGAAGAACAGCGCAATGCGCTGGGCTGCGCGCAACGAACAAGCGGTGATCGAGCGTAAGCTTGGCAAACCTAAAGACGCTCTCGCCTTGTATGATGAGGTGTTGAAGAGTGACGCCGGCGCATCCGAAAAACGCGAGGCGCTTTGCGGGAAGGGCGACATTTTCTTCGAGGCTGGCGCTACCGACCCGAGTAGTTATCAACGTGCCATTGAAGCCTACGACCAATTGGCTGCCGATAACGAGGGGTCGATTCATTGGCGTAACCAGGCGCTGTTTAAGAAAGGATTATGCCTCGAGAAAAAAGGCGACCGAGCCGGCGCGCTGGCGACGTTCTATAAAATTCTGGAGGACGAATCGCGGCCCGGTGAGCGCCGCGAGTTGTTCTGGTATTACAAGGCCGGATTCAACGCAGCGCGATTGCTGGAGGAAGATTCGAAGTGGGAATCTGCCGTCGCGATCTATGACAAGCTCGTCGCGGCCGGAGGCAGCCGTAGCGAAGAGGCAAAAGCGCGTCTGAACAATATTCGCCTCGAACATTTTCTTTGGACGGACTAAGGCATTCGTCGCGGAGGGTGGAGGAAGTGGGCTGGCCTAAAAATACGAAGTGGATTGGGGAATAAGCTTGCTTAAATCCGCAGCGGGTTCAGAGTCACGGCATGGGAAAAGGAACCAGACTGAGTCGCGGGTGCGGCTGGTCGGTCCGATTTGCAATAGGGATCTTCGCCCTTGCATTCTGCGCATCAGCATTCGCTGATGATCATGGCAAGAATGTAGTAGCGCTGCCATCGCAGCCACTGCGTGCTAACACGACAAAGAAAATTTGTTACGTGGTAGCGGGTGGCTCGCGCATTCCGCAGCGATGCGATCGTCTCTCTGCAATTCCGACGACTACTAACCCGATGGACATTTACGGTCACCGTCCGCGCGTCGGGTACTAAAAGGTCCGACGGCTATGGCGGGGTGAATAGCGTGCTGCCCGCATGGCAGCACGGATGGGAGATTATATTTTCCTGCCACCAGCCCATCAGCGCAGGTTTCGCCTGAATCGCCTGGCGAAACTCTAAAGCGAGTTCACGAAAACATTGACTTACCCTGTAGCCACGGCCCTGTGGGCCCTCTTCCCCGTGCGAGGAGTGGCGCATGCTGCATCAGTCCCAGGTCCACACATGGGAACGGATTCGTCCTGCGGCGAACGATGCTACAAGTCTTACGCGGCCGTCCTGGCGCTGCCGCTCGTTAGGCAAGATTTTGCTGCCGCGATCACCGCTTTGTCGTCATTATCTGTCAGCCCTGCCAGGAAACCGCGAATCCGACGGAACGACTGACGCAAAAACAAATCTCCCGCCGAGTTGTCGGACGATACTGCGTTGCCATTTCGGCCTGCGAATTGAATCTGGCCATCGATGCGGCTCAACACACACGTCGAAGCAAAAAGATCCATGGCCGCGTTTGCGATCCGTTCCTGGACAAGCTGCATGTCCAGAATCGGCTCACGATACGTGATCAACGCGCGATTAACGGCAAAATTAAAATGCCGGATCAACCGGCCGAGTTGCCGCGCCTGCCCCCGAAGCTGTTCGCTTTGCACGGGCACGTCAGGCACAAGAACCGTCGCGCTGAGGCGGTTCTTTCCGGCCGCCCACGCTTTGCTCATTCCATCCCGCGACGGCTTCATCATCGTGTCGTAAATTTCTTTGAACTCCATTCCCGGCCCGCGCATTCCGACTAGAGCGATGAACGAAGTGAGCACTTCATTGGCCCCCTCGCCGATTTGGTTGATCCGAGCGTCGCGCAACATTCTCTCCAACGGCAAATCGGTGAAATACGCCGATCCGCCGTAAATCTGGAACACGTCGTTGATGCACTCCCAGAGCCGTTCTGTCGTGAACACTTTCAACATCGCGGTCTCGAGCATGTAATCCTCAAGGCCGCGATCGATGAATGCCGCCGTGACCGTGGTCATCGCTTCCATGGCATAAGCGTCGGCCGCGATCCGGGCAATTTTCTTTTTCACCAGCTCGAATTCGCCCAGCGTCTTGTTGAATTGCCTGCGGGTGTTCGCGTGCGCAATTGCCAATTCCAAACAGGTTTTGGCTGCGCCTGTGCAGCACGCGCCGAATGTGGTCCGCCCAAAATCGAGCACCGTCAGCGCGACCTTCAGACCTTTGCCAATGGGGCCGAGAACATTTTCCTTTGGTACTTTGACGTCGCGCAACGCAAACCGTCCTGTGGCCGTGCCTTTGATTCCCGTCTTCGGCATCCGCGCTTCGAGCATTTCGAAACCCGGCATGTCGGGCGTCACCAGAAACGCAGTGACCGCGGTTTTATCCGAGCCGGGGACAGGAGTGCGAGCCATCACCGTGAGTTCGTGCGCAATCGCAGCGTTTGTGATGTAACGTTTTTCGCCGTTCAAAATGAAATGCGAACCGTCCTCGCTGGGACGCGCTTGCATCTGCACGTTTGCCGCGTCGGATCCGGCTTCCCTCTCGGTGAGCGCGAACGCACCGAGCTGCTCGCCAGTTACCAATTTAGGAAGCCATTTCTGGTTTTGTTCGTGCGTGCCAAACAACAGCAATGCCCGGATCCCGATTGAGTGGTGCGCATTAACAAAAACGGATGTTGACGCGCAACGTCGCCCGATCTCCTCCAGTACCTTGCAGTTGGCCATCTGCGAGAAACCGTGTCCGCCGTATTCCTTCGGTGCAGTCATGCCGAGCACGCCGATCCTCCCTAACCCATCGATCACGCTACGGGGAATATCCGCCTGCCGATCGATCTCCGCAGGATCGAGATCTGCATTCAAAAATTTGCGAAGTTCAGTAAGAGTTTGATCCAGCTCGCCCTGTTGCGCCTCCGGAATGCGCGGATACGGCATCACCCAGTCCGACACGAAATGCCCTTGGAAAAGTCCTTTCGCAAACCCCAATGCCTGGGGCCCTGCAAAGAGCAGTTCCTCAGCCTGTTGAATCTCTTTCTGTCGCTGTTCGTCGAGTTTGTTCATTCAATTGAAAAGCGGGCGACGAATTCTAGCCGTGCGTGCGCGCATGTCCAATCACGTGCATCTACGCTTTGCAGGCGCAAAGCGTCACGACTCGGAAATTCGATGTTGCAGCTGACCGCCCCAGGTTCGCCCTCAGCTACAGCCCTGGCTTGTGCCGCATTCGGTGCAGACGCCGCAGGCGCCGGCGCGAATGACTTTGTCGCTGCCGCACACGGAACAGGTGATGCCCATGAAGATGCTGCCGAGCGCTACTGTTACTCGATCTGATGAAGTGCTGGCGCCATTGCCGTTTCCTGTTCCACCGTTTCCATGATTGGACGGATGACCCGTTATGACGTCGATCACTTCCTTTTCGCCGGTGCGCGCGAGATCGGTGACCGGCCGATTGAGTGCTTTCTTCTCGATGTCGGGAATTTCTTTGAGCGGTAGATCGGGTTGCGTGCGATTCGGCGCAGTCGCTTCCTTGTAACCTTTGATGAACTGGCACGCGAGCCAGCGGAACACGTAATCGGTGATGCTCGTCGCATGGCGAATGTCGGAATTTTTCGTGAACCCGCTCGGTTCGAACCGCTGATACGCGAATTTTTTCACCAAACTCTCGAGTGGCACGCCGTACTGGAGTGCAATCGAAGTGAGCGTGCCGACGGTGTCCATCAATCCGCCGATAGTGCTGCCCTCCTTCGACATTGTGATGAAAAGCTCGCCCGGCTGGCCGTCCTCGTACAGGCCGACGGTGATGTAGCCTTCGTGTCCGGCGATCTCGAACTTGTGTGTCACTGAGGTGCGCGTGTCCGGCATACGATGGCGCACGGGTTGATCGAGCTGTCTTCTTAGCATCGCCAGTTCCTGTTCTAGCTCGAGAATGCGGCTTTCGACTCCGGCTGTCCCGCCGCCTTCAGCGCCAGCGGCTGCGGTGGTGCCCATGTCTTTTGTCTTGCGCGTGTTCAGTGGAGCAGAGCGTTTCGAGCCTTCCCGATAGATTGCGACCGATTTCAAGCCGAGCCGCCAGCCTTCGATGTACGTGTTCATGATGTCGTCCACGCTGGCTGACGCCGGCAGATTGACCGTCTTGGAAATCGCGCCGCTTAGGAATGGCTGCGCAGCCGCCATCATTTTCAGGTGTGCGAGGTAATGCAGCGAGCGCTCGCCTTTGAACGGCTTGAACGCGCAATCAAAGATCGGCAAATGCTCCAGCTTCAGCCCGGATGAAATCTTTGTTCCGTCGGAATCGATCACATCTTCGATCGTGTCGAACGCGTCGATATGCGC
>JBARAJ010000100.1:0-122032 GCA_049791915.1 Candidatus Udaeobacter sp. | reverse complement strand
ACCCGAAGATGATCGCAACATTCAAGAACTTTGGATTCCAAATCGGGACAGCCTATCAGATTTATGATGATTGTGTCGATCTCGCCGGCACCGAGAGTGTGACTGGCAAGACCCTCGGGACGGACCTGCGCAAAGGTAAATTCACATTGCCGGTTTTAATTTTTCTCCGTTCGGCATCGGAATTTGAACGCGAACGTTGTTGCCAGCTTGTGCTGGACGAAAAGGTCGAAGAAATGATTGAGCTCCTCAAGAACGGCGCGAACAACGGCGCGTTAAACGAATCAATCGCAGCAGGCAGCGATCTGATTCGCAAAGCGCAATGCGCATTCGATGGCATGGCGCCGAATCGTTACACCGACGCATTGTTTTCGCTCGGTGATGCGTTGTGCGACATGTTCGATCAACTTCGCGTCTGCTGAATCAGCGGCGGCGCCCCGCTGCTAGTTCAAACAATGGTGCAGCTTAAGATTCATGAGATGGCCGAGGACGAACGGCCGCGGGAGAAATTGGCTGCGCATGGCGCGCGCGCTCTCAGTGATGCGGAGCTGATTGCGATCTTGCTGCGCACGGGCGTCTCGGGTGCAAACGCGATAGAGGTCGCGCGCCAACTATTGGAAAAATACGGTTCGCTTACCGGCTTGAGTCGCTGCTCCCTGGATGAATTATCAAAGATCAAAGGAGTCAAATTCACCAAGGCAGTTCAACTTGTTGCCGCTTTCGGGCTGGGTGACCGCTTGGCGCGAGAAAGATGGGTGAAACAAAAAATCGACTCGCCGGAGCTGGCGAATGAACTCGTCGGCCCAGAGATGCGCCGACTCCAAAAAGAATCCTTGCGCGTGATTCTGCTCGACACCCGATATCACCTGATTCGCGTGGAGGAGATCTCGCTCGGAAGCATCAACGAAAGCATTGCACACCCGCGAGATGTGTTTCGCCCGGCAGTAATCAGTTCGGCCTACGCAGTCATCGTTGTACACAATCATCCGTCCGGCGATCCGTCGCCGAGCCAGACTGACCACAGCCTGACGCGACGCCTGGCCGAAGCCGCCGAGCTTTTGCAAATCAAACTGCTGGATCATATCATCGTCGGCGCGTCATCGGACACCAGTCCTGGTTATTTCAGTTTCAAAGAGGCTGGCGTGTTGTAATCACAGAAATCCGAGGTTCGAATTCCAAAATCCGAAACATGACGGACGCGAAAATTCATCCCACCGCAATCGTCGATCCGAATGCAAAAGTTGGCGGCAATGTGGAGATCGGCCCGTTCTCAATCATTGGACCGCATGTGACAATCGGCGACAACACGATCGTGCAATCGCACGTGGTGATCGAAGCCGAGGTTGCAATCGGCCGTGGAAATTTCATCGGACACGGCGCGATCATCGGGGTGCCACCGCAGGATGTTTCGTTTTCGCTGGAACGAAAGACGAAGGTCGAAATCGGCGATGACAATATCATCCGCGAGTACTGCACGGTCCACCGTGGCAGCCCGGATGGAAGTGCGACGAAAATTGGCAACAGGAATTTTCTGATGAGCGGCGCGCACATCGGTCACAATTGTCTCATTGGAAACAACGTCGTCATTGCTAACAATTGTTTGCTTGCCGGACATGTGCGCGTGGACGACGGCGCATTTCTTGGCGGCGGTTCAACGTTTCATCAGTTCATGCACATTGGACGGCTGGTGATGGTGCAGGGTAGCTCCGCATTCGGAAAGGATCTCCCGCCATTTGTCATCGCGGCGGAGCGCAATTCCGTTTTCGGGCTCAACATCGTCGGACTACGCCGCGCTGGACTCAACGCAAAAGATCGAGACGAAATCAAGCAGGCATTCAACCTTGTCTATCTCAGCGGGCTGAACACGTCGCAGGCACTCGACAAAGCGGAGACGATGACCTTTGGCGCGCCAGCGCGCGAATTCCTGGACTTTATCGCCAATTCAAAGAAGCGCGGCATTTGCCCGTTGAAACGCGGCACGGGCGACGACGTTTCGGTCTAACGACACAAGCAGAATGCCCGTGGTCCCAAACTCACCCGCCCTGCACAGGCGGCATGATCGCGATTTCCTCCCCCGAATTCAGCTTGTAAGTGCGATCGACAAATTCCAAGCCAGCGCCGATCAAAATGCTTTTGTCATAGGCGCGAAGCGCAGGTTTCTGCGCATAAATCTTTTCGAGCAATTCGCGAACAGTCGCGTCTTGCGGAAGCTCCAACTCTAACTCGTGAACTCCAATGAGATCACGCAATTGGGCATAAAATCGCACTCGCACTTTCATCAGTTTGGTTGCTCCAGCAATTCCTTTCTGAGCACGCCGACGTACGGCAGGTTGCGATACCGCTCCATGAAGTCGAGCCCGTAACCGACGACAAATTCATCGTCGATTTCGAAGCCGATGTAATCCGCATCAACGTTCCGCGCGCGCTGTTTCCTTTTGCTCAGCAGCACACAGACCCGAATGCTGCGTGGTTTGGCCCTTTCTAGCTTTTTGCGAACGGCTGCCAGCGTGTGGCCAGTATCTAGAATATCATCCAGAATCAAAACGTCTTGGCCGGCTACATCGGGAACGGCCAACTGTTTGAAAATGACCTCTCCGCTCGGTTGCGTTTTCCCGTGGTAACTGACCACGCTCAGGCAATCCAATTTCAAAGGAAGTGGAATTCGGCGCAGCAGATCTGACATGAACATCAGGCCGCCGGTTAGAATTGCGATCACCGTCAGTTCGCGGTCGGAGTAATCGGCCGTGATTTGCCCGGCCATTTCATCGAGCCGTTTGTGAATTGCCGGCCCGTCAAATAGCACTCGCTCGATATCGCTTTGCATCAACCTAAATAGGCCATCAGCCGGCGCAGAGATCAACGCGGAGCGTCAAGGAGCGGCGGTCTCCAGACCGCCGAAAAGTGACGGCTCCCCCAAGCCTTCGCTCCTTGTTTTGCCCTTCCCGTCACGCTGAATAACATGCCTGAAAATGCCCATCTACCACCACCAACTCGAAGTGCGCACCCACGGCAAGGGCCTCTACGAAATCACCGATGACGTGCAGTCAAAAATCGACAAGAACGGAGTGCGAAACGGAACGGTCACGGTTTTTGTTCAGCACACCAGTTGCAGCATCGTCATCATGGAAAATGCCGACGCCACGGCGCGACGCGATTTGGAAAAGTTTTTCGACCGCCTTGTGCCGGAAAATGCCGGTTACTTCACGCACAATGCGGAAGGCGGCGACGACATGCCATCGCACATCCGCATGGTCCTCACGCGCACCAGCGAGACCGTGCCGATTGTGGACGGAAAAATGCAGCTCGGAACATGGCAAGGTGTTTTCCTTTTTGAGCATCGTCGCGCATCGCATCGGCGAAACGTTCTCATAACGACGATGGGCGAATGACTGCAGCCGCGGTAAATGACCCTAGTGCCTGAGATTCGGCGCTCCGAGAAGCGCCGCTACAGAAGGTCATAAATCGCGTCCACCAGTCGCAGCGATTTCTCGTTGGGCAGAACCGATTGTTCCATTCGGTTCATTACGTACGCGAATGCGATGTTGTTCTCCGGATCGGCAAAGGCGTGGGCGCCGCCAGCACCGGGATGTCCGAAGGATCGCGAGGATGGTCCGAACATCCTCCGCGATGCATCTCGTGAGTCTTTCATAAACCCGACCGAGAATGCTGTCGGAATTTGAAAAACACGGTCGATGCCGTCTGATAATGTGATTGTCATCCGTTCGATCGTTTTTGGAGAAAAGAAAGTCTGCCCATCCAATTCTCCGCCGTTGGCGAGCATTGAGTAGAATTTCGCGAGCGCCGAGGCGCTTCCGATCCCTCCGAAGGAAACAATCGGCTCTGCCCTGATGTGCGGATCATTCATCTTGCTGATGACATTCAACCCATAAGGCGACGTAAACGTCTTTCTCGCCAACGTACCAGGCGTAACAAGATCGCGGTAAAACTGCGCCGACTCCGGCGGCTTACCACTTTTGGCAGCGTAAATCGTGGCTACTCGCGAATTCTGCTCTTCCGGCAAGCCGATCCAGAAATCGAGTGCGAGCGGCCGGGCAAAATTTTCCTGCCAATAATCCGGCAGCGTTTTTCCAGTTATGCGTCGCATGAGCTCGTCCAGAAGAAATCCAAACGTGCGCGCGTGATAACCATGCGCAGTTCCCGGCGGCCACAAAGGCGCTTGCGTTTCCAGCGCCCGAATCACTCCGTCGTAATTGACCACGTCAACGCGCTCATCCAACGCGCAAAGCCCCGCCTGATGCGAAAGCAATTGCCCGAGCGTGATCTTGTCTTTGTCTGCCTGCGCAAACTCGGGCCAGAACTCCGCGACGGGCCGGTTGAGCTCAATATTCTGTTGTTGCAACGCATGCAATACACATGCGCCGCCAATTCCTTTCGTAGCGGACCAGACCAGCACGACCGTGTCGGCTGTCCACGATTTCTCGCGACCTGCTTCGCAAAATCCGCCGTAAAGATCAATCAGCGGTTTACCGTTTTGCCAAACCGAAACCGCCGCGCCGAGTTCACCCAGCTTTTCGAAATTCTTCTCGAACAGCGGTTTCAATCGCCGAACAACCTGGCCGGTTTCAAGTTGCATTGCGGAATCGTAGGACACCGAATCACGGCGTCTGACACAGACGCCCTACAGTAATAGCGCTTCTAATTCTCCCAGCCGGCGTTCGAACAACTGCAGTGTACTTTCGATGGGCGCGGGCGTTGTCATATCCACGCCCGCCGTTTTTAATGTCTCGAGCGGAAATCTGGAGCCGCCGGAACGCAAAAACTTCAGATAAGCTTCGACGCTTCCCGGCTGGCCGGAAAGCACGCGCTGCGATAACGCCACAGCAGCAGAGATTCCGGTCGCGTATTTGTAAACGTAGAACGCGTGATAGAAATGCGGGATGCGGAGGCATTCCAGATCAAGCTCGGGATCGAGCACGAAATTTTCAGCAAAATAAGCGTCGAGCAGCTTGTGATATTCAGATTTGAAAACGTCGAGTGTCAGCGCATCGCCGCTTTCCTCGATGGTGTGAATGATTCTTTCGAATTCGGCAAACATGGTCTGTCGAAACAGGGTGCCGCGCAGATCGTCGATTTCGCGGTTGATGATGTAGGCCCGCATCTTCGGATCGTTCGTAGTCCGAAGCAGATGATGTGTCAGCAATTCCTCGTTGAAGGTGGATGCGACCTCCGCGAGAAAGATCGGATACTCGTAATCCTGAAAGAGCTGCGAACTTTGCGAGAACCAACTGTGCATCGAATGCCCCGCCTCGTGCGCAAGCGTGTACACATCTGCGAACACGTCCTGCTTGTAGTTCATCAGGATATAAGGCGGCGCGCTGTAACTGCTGGATGAAAAGGCACCGCTGCGTTTGCCTTTATTTTCGTAACGATCACACCAGCGTCTCGAGCGCAGGCCTTCCGTCAGCACCTGGACGTATTCCTTTCCTAGCGGAGCGAGCGCGTCCAACACCATTTCGACCGCTTCATCGAAAGTGAATCTAGTCTGGATCTCGGTAACGAGCGGAACGTACGTGTCGTAATGGTGCAGCTCCGACAAACTGAGGACGCGCCGGCGAAAATCGAAATATCGAAAGAGCGGTTTCAGATTCGCGCGGACAGATTGAATCAAGCCGTCATACACGGCGACCGGCACGTCATCCGGAAACAGGGCCGCTTGGAGCGCAGATGGATAATGCCGTGCTCTGGCGTGAAACACGTCCGCCTTTACTGAATAGGCCAGCGACGCGGCCAGCGTGTACTGGTGATCGCGAAACTCAGCGTAGAATTGATGGAAAGCGTGTTTGCGCAATTCAGGATCGCGCTTCACCAGAAACGAGCTAAACGAGCTCTGGCTGAGCGATTGCTCGCGTCCGGTCTCGTCGACGAGCACGCCGAACTTCATATCCACATCAGTGAGCTGGGAAAATGTGTCGTCGTAGCCGCTCAGTGCGACGTTACTCAGGGCGAGCAGACGTTCCTCGGGCACTGAAAGCACATGCGCTCGCATTCGCCGGAGCTTGTGCAGTTTGATTCGCCAATCTGTGAGCGCCGGACCAGCGAGGAACTTGGCAAAGCAATCATCCTCGATGGCGAGGATTTCCGGAACGACAAACGCCGCTGCCTCGCTGATCCTCGTGAGTAGATTCTGCACCTGACCAATGCGAGCGAGGTAATCGTTATTCGTGCTGTCCTCGGCCGCTTGCAGCGACGCGTAGTGATAGACGCGTTCCATTTTCTGCTCGAGCGCCTTCTCAAACTCGAGAAGCCCAGCCAACGTCTCGGCTGATTCCCCCACTCTGCCTTTCCACTGTTCAAACTTCGGATACTCACGCTGTAGCCAATCAAAGTCCTCCTGCCATTTGCCCACGTCAGCGAACAAATGTGTCAGGTCCCATTTATCAGTCTCGGGAATCTCAGCGCGGGTTGGAATTCCAGAAGACATTCGGAAAAGATGAATCAGGAAACTAGGAAACCAAGAAAAGAGTGAATAACTCTCCATTGGAAATTCGTGGATTTCTGGCTTCCAGATTAATCCAGCAGACGGATTGCAGGGTGTCGCGCAATCAATTTGAGCGCGCGCTCGGTGAGTGCTTTGCCGGGTGGAATTTTGTGCCAAGGCGATGCACCGGAAGGATGCGGTAACGGAATCAGGTCAAAGCGGTGGCCCGCATGCGCGACGCGAAATTTGCGGCCAATTACGCTCTCCAATCTGTAGGGGAAGCTGTCAGCTTCCCCTACAAAGTTCGCGCGGTCGATGAATTGCACGATCGCCAGTCGGCCGACGGGAATAATGAGACGCGGCTGCAAGATTCGAATCTCATCATCCATCCACAGCGCACAGTTGCGAATCTCATCCGGCGCAGGGACGCGATCGGTGCCGCCGGAATTTTTGCCGGGGAAACAACGGCAGACGGCGGCGAAATAGATCTTCGATCGAACGGCGCCTTCGTCCATTCCGCAAAATTGTTCGAACCAACGGAAGAGTGTTTTCCCGGCAGTGTGCGCAAACGGTCGTTTCAACGTCGGTTCCCGCGGGCCGGGCGCCTGCCCAATGATCATCACATCGCTCAAGATCGCGCCGCCGGACACCGGCGTGGATTCCATGCGCGGGCAGCGCCGACATCCCAGCAGGCGCGCGACGTGACGGGTCAACTCAATTTGTTTGTCCTCCTTCACGACGGAATCTCACACAAAGGACACAAAGGGGCACCAAGAACACAGACAAGATTTACTCCGTGGCCTTTGTGAACCGTTGTGGCTGTTGTGTGAAGTCAACGCCGGAAAATTGAGAAGAGCGACAGAAGCAAGCTAAACACGATGCTTAAAACGATGCAGGTAACGATGGGAAAATAGAACGAGGAATGTTCGCGCTCGATCCGAATGTCGCCGGGTAGTCGGCCCAACCATTTTGGGGCGAAACCGCTCCACATCACCAGGCCCACGAAACTCGCGACCACCCCAATGATCACAATGAATTTTCCAAATTCGCGCATACCTGACCTCGCGCAAAGGACACAAAGCAAACAAAGGGTGTGCGAAAATAAATCTGCGGCCCTGGTGATCTTCGTGGCCGTCGTGCGACAAACTATTGCGCGAACTGCGCAGACGCACAACGTTGCGTGGATGCCGGTACAGTTTCGAGATTATTACGAGACACTCGGGGTGCCGAAAACAGCGACCGAGGACGAGATTCGCAGCGCTTTTCGCAAGTTGGCGCGGAAGTATCACCCGGACGTGGCCAAGGACAAAAAGGCCGCCGAAGAAAAATTTAAGGAGATCAACGAAGCGTACGAAGTTCTGAGTGATCCTGAGAAGCGGAAGAAATACGATCAGCTCGGCGCGGATTGGAACCGGCCCGGCGGTTTTCAGCCACCCCCGCAGTGGCAAGGGCGGCAGCCCGGCGGCGGATTTTCTCAATGGGGCGGCGACGGCGGTGGCGGAGTTGAGTTCGAGTTCGGCGGAACTGGATTCAGCGATTTCTTTGAAGCTTTTTTTGGCGGCGGACGCGGTCGTTCCGCCTTCGGCGGATTCGGTGGACGCCCGGCGACAACCGAGCGCGGCGCCGACGTGGAAGCGGATATTATGGTCACACTCGAAGAAGCGCTGCATGGCTCGACGAGGACCGTGTCGCTGCGGCGCGCCGGTTCGGACAGGGTGGAGCAGTATCAGGTCAAAATTCCCCGCGGCGTCCGCGAAGGCCAGCGAATCCGTTTGCGTGGTCAGGGTGAAGCCGGCGCGGGTGGAGGAAAAAGTGGCGACCTTTTTCTTCGAGTGCGATTGGCCAAGCATCCGGATTTTTCAGTCGAAGGCAGTGATTTGATTCATGAGGTTCGGATCCAACCGGGGCAGGCTGTGCTGGGCGGTGAATTGCTTGTGCCTACTCTCGAAGGAAAAGCGCGCCTCAAAATTCCGCCTGGCACACAAGGTGGGCAACGGTTTCGTCTGCGTGAACGCGGTCTGCCAGGAGTCTCAGGGAAACGCGGCGATCTCTACGTTGTCGCTCAAATAGACATCCCGAAAAAGCTGACTGAACGCGAACGTGAACTCTGGAGCGAGTTGGCGAAATTGCACGGCGGATAATTCCTCGAAGCGTTAAAGCGGAAAATGTTGAAGCGCGAGGTAGGGCGGGCAATCCTCTGCACGCCGATTGGTTGCCGCACGATTTCGGCGCGCACAGGAGTGACGCGCCCTACCATTTCGTGGAAATTCGTGTAATTCGTGTCTGATGAAAATTTCCCTGGGCTCAGATCACGCCGGTTTCCGTTACAAGGAGAAGGTAAAAGAATTGCTCGGCTCCCTCGGGCATGAAGTGAAGGACTGCGGCACGTTCAATGAGGAACCTGTGGATTATCCACTTTTCATTCGGCCGGCGGCTGAAGCAGTAGCGCGCGGCGAGTGCGATCGCGGCATTGTTTTCGGTGGTTCGGGCAATGGTGAAGCGATGGTGGCGAACAAGGTGCACGGCGTGCGTTGCGCGCTTTGCTGGAACGAAGAATCGGCCCAACTCTCGCGGCATCACAATGATGCGAACGTGCTCTCGATGGGTGAGCGTCTGATTTCCGAAGACCTGGCGCTAAAAATTGTGCGGATTTGGCTTGAAACGGCTTTCGATGGCGGCCGGCATGAAAGACGCGTTGCGATGTTGAACGCGATGTAGGTAGCGGCGGTTCACCGAACCGCTCCGGGCGATTGAGGTCAATCGCCCCTACCTGATCAACCGATCTACGCACACCGCGAGCAAGAACACCGCGCTCACAAACGCGTTGCTCTGGAAAAACGCGCGATTGATTCCGGCCAGATCGCGTTTTTCGGTTTTGTGCTCGTAAACAAGCGCGGTCGCGATCAGAGGCAGTGACCAATAGTAGAGCGCGCCGAGCTTCGCGACGAATCCGAAAGCGATAAGAGCGACAAACGTCAGTAAATGTAATAGCTGCGCGAGACGCAAGCTGCGCGAAATCCCCAGTTTCACCACCAGTGATCGAATTCCTTCGCGCCGATCGAAATCGTAGTCCTCCGTGGCATAGATCAAATCGAATCCTGCCACCCAGCAAATTACGCCGGCCGCAAGCACGAGCGGCGCAACATCAAGGTGTCCGGTCTGAGCGATCCAGGCGCCGACTGGAGCAACGGCGAGTGCCAGACCGAGAAAAAAATGCGTTGCGCTGGTGAACCGCTTCGTCACCGAATAGAAAAAAATCAACGCGAGCGCAACAGGCGCGAGGATGCAGGTCAGCCGATTAATTGCGCACGCGGCCAACAGAAACCCGGCACAACTGAGCGTCAACAAAACCACGGCCGACAATTTTGGGACGAGCAAGTGTCGCGAAGCCGTGCGCGGGTTTCGTTGATCAAGCGACCAGTCAACGAGCCGGTTGAAAAGCATCGCTGCGGTGCGCGCGAACACCATGCAGACGATCACTAGCAGAAGAATTCTCGGCGATGGCCAGCCGTTCGCCGCTACGATTAGCGCAGCAAGTGCAAAGGGGAGCGCGAAAATCGTATGAGAAAAACGAATCAACCGAAGAAATCGGCCAATGGGTCCGGTCCCAAATGGTCTCATATTTCCACAGGAAGTTTTAGGGCCGGAGCGCGCAACTGGCGCGCGCATCGGCGCATTCCTTCAAGCCAGTCGCTTGCCGGTCAAAGAGGCTTACTCCCCGGCATGATGCGCCTCGGGCGTTTTTGGTTCAGTCGATTTTTCAGCTGGCTTTTCCTCGGACTCTAGCCATTCGGTGTGGAAGACGCCGGGCTTATCGATGCGCTCGTACGTGTGCGCACCAAAGAAATCGCGTTGGGCTTGCAGAAGATTTGCTGGAAGGCGAGCGGAGCGATAACTGTCGAAATACGCCAACGAAGCAGAAAACGCGGGGACCGGTACACCGAACTTGATAGCTGTTGAAACGACGAGGCGCCATTTCGGCTGCGCTCTTTTGATGGCCCTGGTGAAATACCGATCGAGGAGAAGATTTTGCAGCGCAGCATTACGCCGATATGCCTCAACGATTCGATTGAGAAATTTGGCGCGAATGATACAACCGCCGCGCCAGATCGTGGCGATGTCGCTCAGGTTCAGGTTCCATTCGTACGTCGTACTTCCGGATCGAAGAAGCTCCATTCCCTGCGCGTACGAAATAATTTTGGACGCATAAAGAGCGTCACGCACGGCGTCGACGAAACGATCGCGATTGCCTTTGAACGTTCGTGCTCTCGGTTGCGGCAGAATTTCGGACGCCGCGACGCGTTCTTCTTTTCGCGACGAAATCACGCGAGCTTCGACTGCGGCGTTGATTGTGGAAATGACGACGTTTTGCTTGATGGCAGCCTGAAGCGTCCAGATACCAGTGCCTTTTTGGCCCGCTTTGTCGAGGATCACGTCCACCAACGGCTTGCCGGTTTCGAGATCCATTTTTCGAAAAATCTGCGACGTGATTTCGATCAAATAACTCTCGAGCTCACCTTTGTTCCACTCCGCAAAAGTGTCTGCGAGTTGCGCCGCATCCATTCCCAGAATGTCCTTCAGAATTGCATACGCTTCACAGATCAGTTGGATATCGCCGTACTCAATACCGTTGTGCACCATCTTCACGTAATGACCGGCACCATCAGGTCCCATGTAGCGACAGCATGGTTCACCATCCACTTGCGCAGCGATCTTGCGGAAAATTGGCGCGATGATTTCCCACGACTCGCGCGGGCCACCCGGCATGAGCGACGGCCCCTTGAGCGCGCCTTCTTCGCCGCCGGATACCCCCATACCTACGAAGTGAACCCCTGTGCTCTCCAATTCTTGTACGCGCCGCTGCGTATCGGTGAAGAGAGAATTTCCGCCGTCGATGATCACGTCGCCTTTCTCGAGCAGCGGCGCCAGTTGTCCGATTACGGAATCGACAGGCTGGCCCGCTTTCACCATCATCATGGCTATCCGTGGCTTTTTGAGCGCACCAACAAATTCCTCTAGTGTAAGGGTGGGCCGGATGTTTTTGCCTTCGGCGCGTCCTGCGGCGAATTTTTCCGTGACCTCAGTGGTGCGATTGAACACCGCGACCGAAAAACCCTTGGATTCCATGTTCAGGACGAGATTTTCGCCCATGACACCGAGGCCAATCAGGCCAATATCACATTGATTCGTGTTCATTTTTGTATCTCCTATTGTGGCTGCTCAACGTAGAAGGAGTCACTGTAGCGAGCAGTTTAAGCTCATGGCAAATGTCGTTTGCGAAATTTCGGTGACAAAGGCGCCGCTTGCGGCGCGGGTGAGCGACATCGCCGGCGCGGGCGCAGTTGTTGATTTCTGGGGCATAGTCCGACCAATCGAGGATGGCCGCGAAATTGAGGGAATCGATTACGAGGCGCATAGTGAAATGGCCGAGCATCAGTTGAAACGAATTGCCGAACAGGGCGCAGAGCGATTTGGGCTTAAGCTCGTCATCGTTCATCACCGGATTGGTTTTATCGCAGTTGGAGAACCATCCCTTTTTCTGAGAGTGGCGAGTCCGCATCGGAGCGAAGGCTTCCGGGCAAGTCAATGGATCGTAGATGAGTTGAAGAAGAATGTGCCGATTTGGAAACAGCCGCGGTTTAAGGTCGCGAATTATCGCCAGGCCTCGCGCAGCAAGGCGGCTACAGTATGAATTGGGCGAACCGACTGACTCTGAGCCGCCTGGCGTTGACGGTGCTCTTTGTGTTGTTGCTCAGTTCGTCCTGGCACTATGCGCGCACCGCCGCACTCGTGATTTTTGTTATTGCCGGCCTCACCGATTTCGTCGACGGCGAGATTGCACGGCGCTACGGGGTCATCACGAACTTCGGCAAATTAATGGATCCGCTAGTGGATAAAATCATGGTGGCAGCGGCGTTCATTTCACTCGTTCCTCTGAAAGCAGTGCCGGCATGGGCAGCAACGACGGTTGTGGCCCGGGATTTTCTGATCACAGGTCTGCGGCTAATGGCGAGCGCCGAGGGGCGAATTCTGCCAGCGGAAACCCTGGGCAAACAAAAGACATCGTGGCAAATCGTTACCATCATTTTTTTCCTAGCCCTCCTGTCGATTGCGGAACTCCATCACACGAATGAGATGCCAACTTGGTGGCTGCGGGCGTGGGGCCTAGCCGGTCCCGTATTGGTCTGGATCACCGTTGCCCTAACCCTCTATTCAGGAATTGGCTATGCGTGGCGAAATCGCGAGTTGCTAACGCCGGATCAGTAGCGGCTGACGAGAATCATAAACCGGCTGGGAGCTGCTGTTACGAAAGGCCTGCGAGATGTTCTTCACCGTTCTAAAGACGCGACCTTGGGTTTCACGGTGCGGGTCGCGATCAACACAAAGCTGCGCTCGATCGGGCAAATGACTGAACTTTCGATCGACACGAAAAACAAACGGGTTTGCGTCCGCCTCGAATTGCTGGGGGAAAAGGAGCCGATCGACGTTGAGATTTTGCGCTACAGTTTGAAAGAGAAAGGCGAGACGACTTGCATCACCATTGAAGAGGTGACCTCGTCGCGCGAATGGCTAACGATTGCACTACGTGAGTTCGTTGTCGGCCAGGATTTGGCTCTTCCGGCCAAAGCTAGCGCCGTCCTGAAATTCTTAGCGTGAGCCCCTTTTGCATCAGGAAACGGCAAAGCGAGTCGAAGCCGCATTTACACGGCGTGAAGCTCGCAGTCTGTCCTCCTCAAAATCTCTAGCGCGCCGCTGTTTCCCACGTCATGAAAGCATCGAGCGTTCTTCGAGTCTTATCTGTCACAAGTTCGACTACATGTGCATCATCGACCAGGCCGAGAAACGGGGTGCTGTCCGGAATCAAATCGAATGGGTCCACCAGATAGTTCAAGGCTGCAATGATCCACACGAGCGCGTCATCGGAAACTTGATCGTATTCCCCCCGATGGTAGGCACGAATTAAACGCAGCATCGTTTGAAGGTAAGCCCAGTTCTGTTTAAAGGGTTTCTTGGAGATGGCCGTCGCTTTCTTCGACGCACTGTCGAAAAGGGCCTGTAAACGTTCGGGATCGCCAACGCACACTTTGGCATTCGTTAACGCTCTGGAAAACGCGTCGATACGCAGAGCAGCTTCCTCAGAACGGACACCGATGCGACGAGTAAGGTTCCGTCGACACAATTCCAAGGCTTCCATCAATTCGCGAGCTGACGCGGGCCGCTTCCCAGGGTCAATCGCAAGCGTAGAACGCAGCAATTTTACCAGCGGTTCAGGAACTTTTCTGGCGGTCAATTGCGCGACCGGCAGCCGATCGTGCGTCTTACGATCGCGAATCTCTTCCATTGTCTTGCCAGGGTGTGGCGACGATCCAGTGAGCGCAAACCAGAGCGTACCACCCAGCGCATAGATGTCGGAGCGCTCATCCACCGGACCGCCTCTAAATTGCTCAGGGCTGGCGAAAGTCGGTGTGCCGACGAATTCTCCGTGCGTCAGGTCCATCTCGCCCCCGTAATCGGTAATCGCCTTGGCCAGGCCGAAATCGATGACTTTCACTTCCGACTCGGCCGTAAGCATGATATTGCTCGGCTTCAGATCGCGATGGATCAAATCGTGGGTCGCCGCAGCCGTTAATGCGCGCGCAATTTGAATCGCAATTTTCAGGGCCTCCTTCGTGTTAAGCGGACCATCCCTGCGCACGCGTGCCGCTAACGTTTCGCCTTCGATCAGCTCCATCGCGTAATAGCAGTGGCTGGCATCCGGCGAAGTACCAAACTGGAAGACGGCAGCTACATTCGGATGGCGTAAGGCAGCCGCCGCGCGGGCTTCACGTAAAAAGCGATCGCGCACAGCCTGCGAGCCACGTGCTGCCGGAGGCACCTCGATGACTTTGAGGGCTACCCGCCGGCGCAACACCTTGTCCGCAGCAAGGTAGGTCACGCCAATTGCACCGTGACCGAGTTCCCAGCAAGAACCGTCTGTGTGTTGCTCGACTTCGAAATCGCCGAACGCCAGGACAACTGGTTTAGATTTAACAACTGTTTCCTCTAAACCCGTGCGCAGCAAACAAGCCAGGCAGTCGCCTTTTGCATTCAACGGCTTGCCGCAGATCGAGCAGACACCGACAGCTGATGCCAGCGGTTTTCCCATGGCGTGCGTTCCTTACAATTCCGTTAACACCTGGAGCAACTCGCGCAACTCCTGATCGACTTGCGCTTCGCTATCCACCGTTCGGCGCACCTCGGCGCGCAATGCTTCCCGATAGCGCGCTCGAAGACGGGTGACATGACTGCGAATCGTCGACTCAGCCATCCCCAAACGATGCGCCAGTTCAGCATAAGGTCGGGGCGGCTCCGCTCCCCCGGCGACAAACACCCTCAATTCGCTGAAGAGCTGCTCCTTGCCCTCACGTCTGTAATCTGCCGAGAGCCGTTCCAATACAGTGGCAACCAATGCCTCAGCCCAGCTACGATCGAAGAGCCGATCTTCGTTGCCCATGCCACTATGAGTCTGAAAAAGCGACTCTGCTTCTTGCGCCTGCTCTTCATGCAGCGGCAAAAAAATCTGTCCACCGCCGCGCTTAAGGGTCCGTTCTCGGTCGGCAGCGTCCGCGAGAAAGTGTTTCAGCGAGGCGAGCAGAAATGAACGGAACCTGCCTTTCTGTCGATTGGCTCGGGCGTAGACTTTATGTTCAAGCACGTACGCGAAGAAACTCTGCGTGAGATCCTGTGCGTCGTGGACAGTGTTCCCGCGACTGCGCACGAAGCCGTAAAGCGGTGCCCAATAGCCTTGGCAAAGTTCTGCTAGCGCAGCCTCCGCCGTCTGCGGTTCGGCTTCGCTTCTCCCTGCCGCGAACACCACGCTCCAATGGGTCGAAGGAAACACTTCGCTGTGACCCGGGTCGTTTGCCGTGCCGGTGCTCAAATTAGCGGCTTCTTTCAAGATTGCAGAAGATAAGCCAGAGACGACAGAAATCTAAATTTCGTGCAGCACGCGCTCCGGAATCCCTTTGTAAAGGGTAACCAACCGTCACGTACAAAACATCAACATCAATAGGAGGGATCACATGAAGAAATCAATTACCATTCTCGTCTGCTGCGCACTGCTGGCGCCGCTGGCATTTGCGCAGCCAGAGTCGAAGGGAAAAGGGCAAGGGGCAAGTACCACCGAAGAAATAACGGTGACCGGGACGATCATCAAAATGACAAGTGAGGAAGGCTCGGCGGCCAGTTACCAGCCGATCAAGACTCTCGTTGTTCGCGAGGACCGTTCCAATGCTCCGGGCACCTACGTCCTTAACGGACGCGGTCACGTCGTCAACAAGAACGGCGAAGTCATCCAAACCGCGATCAAACCCGGCACTCGAGTGCATATTTATTACGCAAACGCAGGCGATTCACGTACGATTGATCGCGTCGTCGTCGATTGACCCACCTGCTGAAATATCACCGATAAAAAGCCGCAGGATTCAATGATCCTGCGGCTTTTGTTAACTCCCCGCGGCAACCTGGCAGCTGACCCCATCCGCGGTTTACTCGCCGATGCAAAAACAAAACGACGGGACCGAGGCAAATTGAGGGATCCTCACCGCGACGCCAACTTGCGAGCCCAGGATCCCATCTTTCGGTTTGGAATTTTTTGGCAATAATCCTTTTACCTAAGGCCGCGTAGGCATTTACCTCCGAAATAAGATTAGGAGGGCTACGGTCATCACTCGTTACGGTCAGAGCAGATCTGCGGTCGGAACAATCGACGGTTTTGGCGACTTTGTACTCGCGCGCCGGGAGCAAATTCTCCAATCCTGGATCGCCGCAGTTGATCGGCACCCAAACATTTCTACTTCGGACAATCTTACGTATTCACAACTGCTTGATCATCTCCCGGAGCTCTGCACGGAACTGGCTGCTCTCCTCAAACAACCCAATGCCAAGGAGGTCAAGCGCGAGGCGAGACAGGATGCCAGGGTGCACGGTTGGAAGCGCTGGCGCCAAGGTTACAGGCTGGAAGAATTAATCCGCGAGATCTGCCTGATTCGTCGGAACTTAATTGACACCTGGCTGAAAGCCTTCGCCGTTGCGGATGTCCGTTTCGATTTTGACGCACAGAATGCCGCGCGGGAAGTTGTGGAACGTTTTTTCGACAACGTCATTGTTGAAGCGACCGTCCAATTCGTTGAGGAACATCAAGAAGCTGTGCGTCAATTGAACGCCGGGCTCAAACCGAGGGCAACTGCCAATGCAGAATTTGTTCAGCGCGTTACGCACCTACTCCGTGAGCCGTTGGGTCCCCTTTTGCTTGGCCTCGAAGTTTTGCTGCGCGAAGAAGCTTTGTCGCTCCGAGGCATCGAAATGATTGGGGTGCTTCAACGCGGGATTAAGAAAGAGGCCCAAGCGATTGAAGAACTGCTAAGATCGACGGAATTGTTCGAAAAAGATGCGGACCAAGACAGGTAAGAGGATTCGCATCTGCTGAGATTTCAGTTGCCACCATATCGTCGGCGAACGGCAGATCTGGAAAGAGCGTTTTGATCATGCGCTTCTCAAATAAAAACAATCCAGATTTGCCGGCTTCGTTTTCCCTTTCTGCCAATAAGACCAGGGCCGTCCTCGCTATTAGCGGCAAAGAAACGAAGAGCGAATTCAATTTGGATATTTAATGCCACTACCAAATTGGCGCCCCATCGACCCGTAATTTTCGGGAGATGAGCGGGCAACGGGAATCGAACCCGCATGGCCAGCTTGGAAGGCTGGAACTTTACCATTAAGCTATGCCCGCATCGGACAGTGAATTCAACAGTGCCAAGCGACGAGTGACTAGTCAAAGCGATTGCACCGTCGCAATCGCAGGTCACCACGGCGGGTGCTAACCTTCAAACGCGCTCGCGACCACGGTGGCGTTATGGCCGCCAAACCCAAAGGAATTATTGAGTGCGACGCGCACTTTCTTTTCGCGGGCAACGTTGGGCGTGTAATCGAGGTCGCATTCATCGCCCGGGTTTTCCAAGTTGATGGTGGGCGGAATTACAGAGTCGCGAATGGCCAGTGCGCAGGCGGCCATCTCTATTCCACCAGCGCCGCCTAACAAGTGGCCGGTCATCGATTTCGTTGCACTGATCGAAACCTTGTCCGCATATTCGCCAAAGATTTTCTTGATGGCCCGGGTTTCGCAAACATCGCCGATGTCGGTGGAAGTAGCGTGGGCGTTGATGTAATCGACCTGCTCAGGTGAGATGCGCGCGTGGTCCAGCGCCAGTTTCATGGCCCGCGCTGCGCCTTCGCCATCCGGAGGCGGTGCAGTCATATGGTAGGCATCAGCGGACAGTCCGTATCCCGTGATTTCACAGTAAATCTTTGCGCCGCGCGCTCTGGCATGTTCCAGCTCCTCCACGACGACGACTCCTGAGCCTTCGCTCATCACAAAACCATCGCGGTCCCGGTCGAATGGCCGCGAGGCGCGCTCCGGCTCATCGTTGCGCTTGCTGAGCGCCTTCATGGCTGAAAATCCTGCGACGCCGATTTCAACAATGGACGCCTCGGCACCCCCAGCGAGGAAAATATCGGCGTCGCCGAACTTAATGATTCGCCAGGACTCACCGATGGCGTTGTTCGATGTAGCGCAAGCGGTAACCATACAGAGGTTTGGGCCGCGCAGGTCGAACTCCATCGAGATGACGCCGCCAGCCATGTTGCTGATCAACATTGGGATCGTGAAGGGCGAGTTTCGCCCGGGTCCCTTCGTCAACAGGACTTGCAACTGATCCTGTAATGTTTTCAGGCCGCCAATTCCGGTGCTAACGATCACGCCGAAACGGTCGCGTTCTTTCAGATTGTTTATCTCGATTCCGCTATCCGCGACCGCCATTTTTGCTGCGGCCATTGCAAGATGCGTAAAGCGGTCGGTACGCCGCACGTCCTTTGGATTTTTGAAGAACGGCTTAGGATCGAAATCGCGGACTTGTCCTCCGATTTTGCAATCGTACCCGGTCGTATCGAACGCGTCGATCGTACGAATGCCGCTGACGCCGTTCTTCAGATTCGACCAAAACTCCTCAAGGCCGTTGCCAACTGGCGTGACAACACCCATACCAGTGATGACTACTCTACGCTCGGGCATGACGATATAGCGTTGAAATTGAAACCTGGAAGCGTCAGCTGGTTCCCATGCCGACGTTTTGCACAGTTTGGAAGAGTTTTCCTTCCGTCCTGATCGAAGGCGCGATGATAATTTCAGTTTGCTGGAACTCAGGAAGATTGCGTGCGCCTACGTTGCCCATGCAAGTGGTGATCGCACCGACGAGATTTTGGCTGCCGTCGTCAACTTCGGCCGGGCCGAATAGAATTTGCTTCAATGAACCAGTCGCTCCCACCTTGATGCGTGTGCCACGAGGAAGATTGGCGTGCGGAGTAGCCATGCCCCAATGGTAGCCGCGTCCTGGCGCTTCGTGCGCCTTGGCAAACGCGCTGCCTACCATGACCGCGTCTGCGCCGCAAGCCAGCGCCTTGCAAACGTCGCCGCCTCTGCTCATGCCGCCGTCGGTGACGATCGGCACATACCGCGATGTTTTTTTGAAGTAAGCGTCTCGCGCTGCCGCGCAATCGACCGTGGCAGTCACCTGCGGAACCCCGAGTCCGAGCACACCACGCGAAGTGCAAGCAGCTCCGGGCCCGACACCAACCAGAACCGCAGCCGGTCCGCACTCCATTATCTCGAGAGTCACATCGTACCCGACTGTGTTTCCCACGATCACCGGGATGCTCATCTCGCGGCAAAATTTTTCAAGATCGAGCGACTTGTACTCCGACGAAATGTGACGGACCGTGGAAACCGTGCTTTGCACGACGAAAACGTCCGCGCCAGCTTCTTGCGCAATCCTGCCAAATTCCGCTGCGCGCTGAGGAATGGAACTCACGGCGGCTACAACACCGGCGTCCTTGATCTGGCGCACACGCGCCGCAATGAGATCCTGCTGGATGGGTTCCTGGTAAATTCGCTGCAGCAACGCAGTAATTTCCGATTTACTCGCTTCGACGATCTTTTGCAGCACTTCCTGCGGGTTCTTGTAGCGCGTCTGCACTCCTTCCAAGTTCAAAACGGCAAGTCCGCCCAATTTATTCATTGCGATGGCGAAGCCGACATCGACGACCCCATCCATCGCGCTGGCGAGGATCGGAATCTTCAACTCAAGCGGTTCCGCTACTTTGCGGGGCAAACGATAGGTGATGTCCACTTCGTTCGGGTTGATCGTCACGCGCCCGGGCACAAGCGCGATCTCGTCGAAACCATAGGTCACGCGCGCTTTGCGGTTTCGGCCTATCCACATTCCCATGTTAAATGTTCTCCATCCTGAATCGTTCGTTTAAACTTCCGCAGTGTGGGCACCGGGGAAGCAGCGCATCCGTGCTATCCTCAAATTCGAACGCGCAAATCACACAACGCAACCGGTGCTGAAGAGACCGTCGCTCTCGCCGCCGGCGGTTCCATTCTCCGACTATCCAGAATAGAAACACCGCCGCAAGAAAAAGCAGCAGATAAATCGTGACCAGAGTAGCAAGACTGACGCGAATCACGGCGTGACGGTGGCTGCCGGCGCTTGCTGCGGGCGTGCGACGTCGCTGCCCCATTGAATTGTGGCCATACCCCAGACGAGAGAAGAGCCGGCTCCGGTGCCGGTTTGCCTGTTTTGTGAGAAACGGCTACGGACCACCTGTAAGCGCGCTTGTTCGTCCAGCACTGGATCACCTGATGAGTTGATTGGAAAGCAGTAGCGAATTTCACCCAAATCGCTTACTGCCACGCGAAACCGAAGTGTTTCGGGTGTTTCTTGGTTCGGCGTTGCGAACCCGGATTGTGGGACGGCCGGAGTCCCGAATTGATCGAGTTCCTTCGAAAAAGAAATGTATGTCCTAGGGGTGCCTCTGGCGGGAGCAGTTTTGCGGACGATAGAATGAACGGCACCTGGCGGCTGGGAACTTGGAATCCTTAGATCCGGCTTCGACGGTGGAAGTTCCTTGAGAATTGGTTTTACCGTAGAATAGGACGGCAGATGCTCAGTCCTTGGAAGGGCTCCAAGCCTTGCTCCCGGTGCCGGATGAGTTGTGAAAGCAACCGCAGGATCTTCTGCATCAATCCAACGAAGCAGCGTCCGGCCTTCTTCGGAGTCGGGCGCTATAAATGTAACGCGGGCCGGCGGCGGTAGAAGCGCTACCGGAGTCGGGTAAACAATTTGGAAGATATAAAAGCACAGGGCGTGGGCCATCAACGACAGCAGCAGGAAAGCAGCGAGCATCGTCCTTCGCCGCCGAGGGGAATCCCAGCTGAAAAGAAGTGGTTCGACTGCGATCTCAGAAGCGACGCTATTCATCGTGGCGGAGTTGCAGCGAGCGCAACCGATGTGATGCCGTGTTCGAGCGCAGCGTTTGTTACTTCAGCGACTGTTTCATACGAAGCAGAACGGTCAGCCTTGATGATGATAGATTGGTCCTTGCGCTTGGCTGCATCGAGTAATGGCCCAAGCTGCTCCATGGTGACCCGCTGGTCCTGAAAATAAATCGCGGGAACTGCCCCGCCCGCAATACTGATGATTTGTTGGTTGCTCTGCGGGCCGAGTGAAAAACGTGAGAACGGCATCGAGATTGAGATGCCTTGTTGCAGGATAAAATTCGAACTCAGCAACAGAAAAAAAGCCAGTAGGAAAGCGAGATCGACCAGACCGATCAGCAAAAGCCACCCGAAGTTATAGTTTAATGTTCGGTTGAGTTTCACAGTTAAATGCCTCAACGCTTTCCGGCTTCAACGACCCAACCAAGTGAAGCCGTTCGCTGTCAAAGGTCCTGCCGTGCTTCAATCTCACGCACCGTCTCATCAGGTTGTTGGAAACTGATGATGCCGCTAATTGGACGGCTTTCGGTCAACATGTGGACAATCTCAATGCCTGCCCGCTCCATGTCATGCATCATGGTATTTACGCGAGACGAAAGATAACTGTACGCGACAAATGTCGGTGTTGCTACAACGAGCCCAGCCGCGGTCGTCAGCAAACTCTTGTAAACGCCACCGGAAAGCTCCGTCACCGTCGCATAACCACCGCTTGAGGCGATCGTTCCGAAAGCGTCGATCATCCCCGCGACGGTCCCAAGCAGCCCGAGTAAAGGCGTCAGGAAAGCAATGGTAGCAAGCACAGGAAGAAACCGCTCCAGTTTTGGTACTTCCAGTTGCGCGGCTTCCTGCACGATGTCGCGTAATTCCCTCCGAGGCGCATCGTGCCGGATAATCGCAGCATGAATCACTCGCGCCACCGGGCCGGGCGTGCCGGCGGACTCGTGCAAAGCCTCGGCGAAATTGCGACGGCGGATCAGGTTCGACAGTCCTTTCAAGAACTCGCCAACATGGATGGTCGCGCGATGAAAATAAAAAAGACGCTCCGCAAAAACAGCAATTGAGATGATGCTGCAGGCCAGAATCGGCCACATCAATAATCCGCCTTTTTGGATGTAATCAATCACGTCGAGTTTTGTACCTCTCTTTGCGCGCTGTGGCAAGGGACTTTCCGTGTTTGTCTTGTCACACTATGCTAGGATTTTGCAGCGGTATAAATTGTGACGATCCCTCCGGTCAAAGGTTCAAAGCTTGGAGAAACGTAACCAGTTCCCCGCATCAATTCGCACATTGCGTTGCCACTCGGAAACTCCTCGATTGAATCGCCGAGGTAGTCATAGGCGCTTTTCTTTTGTGTTAGAAACGAGCCAAGAAATGGCAGACAGCGATGCAAATAAAAGCGATACGCGAGGCGCAGGATCGGCGTTGTCGGCAACGAGAACTCCAGCACGAGCAGGTGACCGTTGGCGTTAAGCACGCGCCACATTTCAGTAAGTGCGGATGAGCAGTTTTCCAGGTTGCGCAGGCCAAAGGCGATAGTGACACAGTCGAACGACGCATCAGCAAACGGGAGTTTCATCGCATCAGCCAGTACCACTCGCCGAACACCTTTGCGCCGCGCAAGTTCTAGCATTTCCGGTAGGAAATCGACACCGGTCAGTTCCGCATCCGGCAATTTCTTTTGCATGGCCAGCGCTAGATCTCCCGTGCCGGTTGCAAGATCAGCGATCGTATGTGGGTGCCAGCCGTCAACGATCTCAGCCGCGCGCGCTCGCCAGTAGAAATCGATACCGCAGCTCAGCACGTGGTTTGCGAGATCATAACGCGTCGCAATCGAACCGAACATTTCGCGAACGTGCACAGGTTTGGTAGTCATGTCAGAAATCTCATTGAAACATCAGCGCGCTTTTGTTAAGGCACTCCGTCTTGTGTGACTCATGGCATAGCTAACAAACTAACGTTGAGGAACAAGGCCCGGAACTCGCCATAAAATTACTAATTGCCATACGCGGCAACTACGGCTATCTACCGGCATGGACATATCTGTTAAAGATCTACAGGAAGCGATCTCAATTCGCCAGCAAATCGATAATCTTCAACGACGCCTTTCCTCTCTTTTGCGAGGTGCACCTCAAAGGCCAACGGGTCCAACGGCTCCCACCGTGCCCGGACGCTTCTTCTCGCCTACCACAAGAGCGAAGCTTGCGGCAGCCGCCCGAGCTCGTTGGGCAAGGACACGAGGCAATGGAGGAGCAGCTCCTGCTAAAGCAGCAGCTCCTTCTAAGAGAAAAGGTCAGCTCACACCAGCCGGCCGAAGGAAGCTTTCCCAGCTAATGAAAGCTCGCTGGGCGGCAAGAAGGAAAGCAGGAGGAAAACAAAAAACCTCGAGGGGAAAAAAGGGCGCGCTTACACCTGCCGGCCGAAGGAGACTTTCCGAGCTAATGAAAGCCCGCTGGGCAGCCAGAAGGAAAGCCGGCGCGAAATAAGCAGCTGCGGTCGCTACCAACATCGGGCAGCTGCCGGTAGATCCAAGGGTCGGTTGCACGACAAGAGTAACTGCTCGCGAGAGGACTCGAACCTCCACGGGTTGCCCCATACGGTCCTGAGCCGTACGCGTCTGCCAGTTCCGCCACGCGAGCAAAAAAAAGGGGTCTTACAATGCGAGGGTGGCAGCGTGCCTGCAAGCTGAAATCGAAGCGATTCCCGGCATAACTCAGTCCGCCAGTTTCTTGCGGGCGCGCACCTCTAATTGATGCGCTTTGCGCACCTGTCCAAGCGAACGTAAAAGATCGGCATAATTGGACACGACAATTTCGTAATCTTTCGAGGGTTTATCCTCGACTTGTTCCCAGCTCTTGAGTGAGGACTGATAGAGTTCCGCCGCCTTCGCATAATCACCACGAGAATGATAGACCACCGCCAGATTGCATTTCGACTGAGCAATATCGGCGATGGGGCGCGGTTGCAGGTTCTCTCTGATCGCCAACGCGCGAAGATGTAGTTTCTCGGCTTCCGTGTATCGGCGTTCGTTGGTGTAAAAGACTGCCAGATTGTTCAGCACCGATGCCACATCAGAGTGGTCAGGTCCGAGTTGCTTCTCATAAATCTCCAAAGCGCGCAGGTAACACGGTTCGGCCGCCCTTTGCCTGCCCGACTTGCGGAGAATCAGGGCGACGTTGTTTAGCATGGTTCCGATATCTGAATAGGGGACGTCTTCGACCTCAGTTCCAGCAGCTATTGCTTTCTGGTAAAAATCGATCGCTTCTTCGGATTGACCAAGACCATCAAAGAGCAGTGCCAATCGTCGTGCCGAGCGATAGATGGCGCGCTGATCTGGCGGGTTTCCCTTCTCAAGGATCGCGTGCGCCTTCAGCAAATGTGCTTCGGCTCCAGCGTGATCTCCCTTTTGTTCGAGCAGTTGGCCTAGTTTCTCAAAGCTCGTGGCGAGTGCCGTCTGGTTCCCTTTGAATGCACGTCTGGCAACTTCAAGAGCTGTTTCGGCGACCCGAATTGCCTGAGGGAGGCGATTGGTGGCGCGCAGATTGTCCAGCTTCTCGTTGAGAATCGCCCACAGCTTCTCTTCGCCTTTCATCTCATCACCATCCCTCGCTTAGTTGAGTAACTAATCGGGTGGCGAGATCCTCTGTGGCGAGCGGCAAAGCTTGTCGTTCGTCTGTTGTTACGTCGCTACTGACAAAGAAACTGGTGCTACCGATTACATCGCTCGGACCGGCCAGCGGTTTGCCGTCTCGTGCGGTGAGAGTAAAGTTTACGGTTAGCGCGAGGTTAAATTCCGTTGTGGCCAGCACATTCCCGCTCACCGAGCGCGCCGGCGACCGGTTGATGTGAGATATCTCTCCATTCAAGGTAGCGTCCGCCTTGTCGTCGCTTGTAATCTGAAACGTGCCATCCTGTTGGAGTTGTTTGATCACCGTATCGGTCACCAAGACCTCGACGCGCGGCACCAGCGTGCGATTCTTAAACGTCGGCACCGCAATGCTGTGAACGTCCCGGAGATAGTACGGCTTTACCGGCCCGACGTGATATCCAAGGCAACCGGAGATCGCGAAGCAAAGGATTGTCGCAATTGAAGCTTTCAAGGCGCCGGTAAGGCGGAGTCTTCGGGAGAGGATGATGGTGCGGGAGCGCCCGAAGGACCGGAGCTTGTGCTCGTGCCTGGCAGAGCCGCCGGAGGTTCAGGCGCAGTAGTGGTATCGGGCGCGAGCGAAGCCGGCGGCGGAAGCGAGCTTTCGCTCTCCGATGCAGGCAGGGGCGCTTCGTTATTCGGTGCACCCGGCTTGGTCGATCCACTTCCGGCAGTTCCACCCGGGTGCGCTTCAGCTTTTTTCTTTG
Organism: Candidatus Udaeobacter sp.; assembly: GCA_049791915.1. GTDB lineage: Bacteria > Verrucomicrobiota > Verrucomicrobiia > Chthoniobacterales > UBA10450 > Udaeobacter. The sequence goes on along the minus strand of JBARAJ010000100.1, from coordinate 96,872 downwards.
CGTTCTGTGAAACCGGTATGGCCGGCTGCAGCGCAGCATCGCCGAATTTGGCGCGCAATTGGTCGATCCGTTTCTTCGCGATGTTGCTTTCCTCTGATCCCGGCTGCTGCCGAATCACCTCGTTGTAATATATGACGGCAGCGCGATAATATTTTTGCTTATCGTAAAATTTCGCGACCTTAAAGGAATTGGTTGTCTGCTTGTGCTCAAGAATATCGAGGTCCTTGCGCGCCTGGGCCGCTTTCTCGCTCTTGGGATAGTGGAAGAGGAAATCCTGGAACGCCGTTTTCGCATTATTTGCGGCAGCGGCGTCATTTGTGCCCAACTGCGAGGCCGTAAACCAAATGTAACCGATTTGATATTGGGCATCGACGGCTATCGGCTCGTTAGGAAACTTGTCCACGACGGCTTGATAAGCCTGGATCGCTGCGTCGTTCGCTCCCTGCTTCTCGCGCGCCATGCCAATATTGAACTGCGCTCGTGCTGTGTATCGTCCATATGGTGCCGTGCGGACAACATTCGCGAAAATGGTCACCGCTCGATCTAACGCAGACGCGACCGGAATCCCCATCACCTTCAATTTTTTTCCATTCAGATAAATCTCACCAACACGGAATTGCCCCTCGATCGCATCGTCAAAATGTGGGTTGCTCGCATATTTTTCAACCAACTGGAGATACGAATCCGCTGCCGGAGTGAATTGGTGGGTCTGTTCCTGTAATTGAGCAGCACGAAAAAGGGCCGTGGGAGCCAGCGCTTCTTTTGGGTGACGTTTCACAAGGGTTTTGTAAGCACTGATCGCGCGTTTGAGGTTGCCTTCCTTTTCAGCAGTCTGCGCAGTCTGATACATCTCCGCCGCATTGCCGCTTATTTTTTCCTCGCCCGGGGGCACGTACTCCGCTTTTTGGCCCGGTCGGAAAATGATCGAGGCCCCGCTCGGCGCGGGTACAAAAAACAACACCGCAATCAGGAACAAAACGACTCGAATAAGGAATTGCATTCGGTGTCGCAGGGTAATTAACTTCTCTGGCCAGTCAAGTTTTGGCAGACGGTGGCCCCCCGCATGCAAGACCCGAGTCGGATCACATTCGTTAGGGCAGAAGCTTTTTCCACGGGCAAAACCGATTAATGTTTGAATTCATTTGAATCTCACGGACCAACAGAAGATACGCATCGGCTCTTGCGCATGGAGCTTCGACGACTGGCGCGGTGTCTTTTATCCGCATGATTTGCCAGCGTCGCAGTGGCTCGAATTTTATGCAGGCCACTTCCCGGCCGTCGAAGTGGATTCTACATTTCACGCCGCGCCAACCGAAGCAACGGTCCGCCGCTGGGCGGAAATGACTCCCGCCAGCTTTCGGTTTACCTGCAAGCTTCCCCGTCAAATCACCCACATTTGTCGTCTCCGAGATTGCGCAGCAGAGCTAAGTTCGTTTCTCCGCGCGATCGAACTACTCGGGCCAAAGCTACAGGTGATCCTCATTCAGCTCCCGCCTTCGCTGACGCCAGCCGACGGAAAACACGCGCTGCGCAAGTTCCTGGTGCAATTGCCGCGGGATTTCCGCTTCGCCATTGAATTTCGTCACCCGGGTTGGCATCGGCCGCAGTTTATCCGGCTAGTGGAAAAATACCGTATCTGTTGGGTCTGGGCTGATACCACTCCGCTCAACGAGAGAAACCTTGCGCCGTTCGAATTTCTGCCGTGCACCACTGATTTTCTTTATCTGCGTTTGCTTGGCGATTACGCAACCAAATACGACGTTGATGGTGGCCACATCCATCGCTACGGAAAATTACTGTGGAAACGCGAAGCCGCGTTGGAAAGCTGGTCGCTGAAAATTCAGCGGCATCTTGCAGACGTGCGCAGTGTCTGGGCATTTGCCGGCAATCACTTTGAGGGGTTTGCGCCGGAGACATGTCAACGTCTCGCCGAACGGCTCGGCTTCGGTTTGCCGCTGCCGCTGGAAACAGAACAGGCGTTTTCTGCGGAGAGACAATCGCAGCTCGATCTACAGTTGTAGCGGCACCTCGGCACGTTTGTGCTTTTCAAAAATGCAAACCCGGCGAATGCCGATGTCGGCCATCTTCTGCGCGAGCTTCGCGAAATTTTCGCCAAGTTGGACGTGTGAGTGCGCATCGGAGGCGGTCGTAAATGGAATCCCCTTCTCCATCGCCGACTCGATAATTGAATCGCTGGGATAAAGTTCGTTCACTGGTTTGCGCCAACCGGCCGTGGAAAGTTCAATCGCTAGATTGCGCGCCCGAATAAATCCAAGCGTCTCATAGACCAACGTGCCAATGTCTGCCGTGGGGCGATGTCCATGGATTTTGATCAGATCCAAGTGGGCCAAAGAGTCGACCAACCCAGTCGCAACTAGTCCGCGGAGACGGCAAAAGTAATCGGCATACATCTCATCGATGTTCCTGCCCTCGAATTGCGCCGCGCCATCCGGCACGCTGTCGAACATCTGATCGGGGCGCTCCAGGAAATGCACAGAGCCGAGAACGAAATCCAGCTTGTCCCAATTCTTTTCGATCCATTTGCAGCCGGTCAATGAATGGACGGGATCGTTATCCAGTTCGATCCCCGCGCGGACCCGTAAATCGGGATTTCGTTCCCGCAACCGATTGATTTCATCGAAATCGATTCCGGCGTGATAACGATCGTGATCGGTGAAAGCAATCTCTTTTAACCCTAATCTCCGCGCCGCATCCGCCCAGGGTTGGAGCAATTCCTGCGTGTATCGCTGCACACGATGTCCCTGCGGGTGCATGTGGTAGTCGGAAAAAAGTTGATAGTGCGTAGTTGACGGTTGATCGACGCCCACGGTTCGCTCTATCAGCCATCAGCCGTTAACTATCAACTCTCCGGCTCAAGGCACCGCCAGGAACTTTTCCCGAATGCGCAGCTCCAGAAATTGAGGAAAGAAAACCTCGGCGACAAAAACTTTGTTGGGCGTAAGCTCGCGGGTCGAGATTGTTTCGTTGTACTCGATCCGCTCGGACGGGTTAATCAAAATTGTCGCAGTTTTTTCAGCGATGGCGTGGTTCTCAGACCACTTTGTCAGGACATCGCCCGCAGAATTCGTGAGATAGATCTCAATGCGCTGAGTCGTGGGAAAATCGAGTGCGACCGGGCGTTTGGACAGATTTGCCAGTGTTACTTTCACGCTAAGCTGGCGAACTTCAGATAACTTCACGGTTTGGGGAGTGATTTGCAAATCGAGGGACAGCCCACGCAGCCGTGGATCTTTGTATTGCGGAACGACGTTGGGAGAAAACGGATGAAGAATGCGGCTCAACCAACCTCGTTTTCGCGCCGGCGTGGGCGTGGGTGTAATGTCCTGGCCGACCATGGCCCCAGCCACAAAAACTACCAGAACGAGCAAAACAATGCGGCGCTTCATGAGGCCCTAAACAGCCCGAAAACTTTTCTGGGTTGCAAAATTGCTGTCAAACCATTTATGAACTCGCCAATGTTTTCGCAGTCAATTGGCATGAGAGCTCTTTGTGTATTCGTGTTTTGTCTGGCTTTTGCGCTGATTGATGCAGCAGCGAAGGAACGACACTGCACGTTTCGCGTACATGCGCAAGCAAACCCTCAAGATACGGATGTGTTCTCAATGTCCGCGCACGCGGCGTCTTCCGGGAAAGATATTGCCATCCAAAAACTGGCCTGGATTAGCGAATACGATGTCATGGCTTTTTCTCCGTACCCAGCCCGGGACGGAACCTTTGGCGCATTGTTTCAGCTCGACGATCACGGGCGCGTCGTGCTCGATACGTTGAGCATCGAGCGCCGGGGCCGTTTTCTCTTTGTATTTATCAACGGCAGATTGATCACCGAACTACAGATCGACAAGCGAGTGTCGGATGGAAAGATTTATGTTCCGTCCGGACTAACTGCCGCGGATGTTGAACTAATGAAGAAACAATGGCCCTTGCTCGGAGAACGAAAGCGCTAAGCGTTTCATCGTCCATGCGATTATTGTTCGCCGGAATTGCCCTCGCTCTCCTTGTCTCTGCTCCGATGACAATTCAAACAGCACAAGATCAGGTTCTCGATCTTGCTCTGCCCACGGACAATGACGCCCTCTTTTCGGGAGACGGCCCCGCTTTTTACCAGTCTGTCGACCGAGACTACAACGGCACGAAATCGGCACCGTGGGAGGGTGGCCAATACGGCTTTGTCCGTGATCCAAAAAGTACTGGGGGAGGCGTGATTTATACCCGCTTTCACGAAGGAATTGATATCCGGTCCGTGCACCGCGATGCAAATGGCGAGCCGCTCGACGAGGTGCGCGCCATTGCCGATGGCCAAGTCGTCCACGTCAGTCCCATGGCCGGCTATTCAAACTATGGCAAATACATCGTAATCGAGCATCGGTGGGACGGTTCAAACTACTATAGTCTGTACGCACATCTCAGCTCGATCGCAGTGCAGCCCGGGGAGACGGTGAAGCGCGGTCAGCGTATCGCGGTGATGGGTTACACCGGAACGGGCATAAACCGCGAACGCGCACATCTGCATCTGGAATTGTGCCTGATGTTCAGTCGCCAATTCGAAGCCTGGTACAACACATTTTTTAGGAACGATCCCGATCGCCATGGCCTCTACAACGGGATGAACCTCGCCGGTATCGACGTGGCGCGCCTCTATCTGGCGCTCCGAAAGAATCCGGCACTCACGATCCCCGAATTTCTCGCCGGTGAAGAGACGTTCTATAAGATCACGTTGCCAAAGGCGCAGCACTTCGATTTGCCAACACTGTACCCCTGGATGCTTGCAGCGGGAAAACGAAGTGGATCGTCCTGGGAAGTCTCGTTCGCGAGTTCCGGCGTTCCCTTGAGAATTGAACCAACCGACAAACGCGTAACGCAGCCCGAGGTAAGCTACGTTAAAAACACCTCGGCGGAGTGTTCCTATCTCACTCGCGACATAGTTTCTGGGCGCGGAGCAAACGCGCATCTCACGCGGTATGGCGCGCAGCTGATGCGCCTGCTGATCTGGCCCAATTAAATGCGTGCCGAAAGTTTCAGCATGACGTCGGCGTGCCTTGCGCTACCGCGACGCCATGCGTGATTGCGCCCTGCACAAAGCTGAGACATTCCACAGCGCCGCTCGGCTTCCCTGGCAGCGCGATCACCAGAGCCTGATCAACGACCGCGGCGAGGTTGCGCGAGAGAATGGCGTTGGACGTAATCTTCATCGATTCGGCGCGCATTACCTCTCCGAATCCTGGCAATTCTACTCGCATCATGGCACGAATCGCTTCCGGCGTAACATCACGCGGGCCGATACCTGTGCCCCCCGTCGTCAGAATCAATCCGCAACCTTGCCTGGCAAATGATCGAATTGTTTCCTGAATCCGTGCGATCTCGTCTGGCACAATTGCTTCCGCTAAAACGTTCCAGCCAATCTTTTGCGCGACTTGTTTCAAGGCCGGCCCGCCCAAGTCGTCGTAATCACCCGTACTCGCGCGATCAGAAATCGTGATGATACCAACTTGTATTTGCATGCTTATAGCGGCGTCTCTATGAGCGCCGCGTTTTTTCGCTGCGGCGATCATGGACCGCTAGTGCAATGCTTTTTCGTCTTCTCAAGCAATTGCACGTCGGAAATGAACATGCCTTTGTCCACTGCCTTGCACATGTCGTAAATGGTGAGCAATGCGACGGTGACGCCCATCAGGGCTTCCATCTCGACTCCCGTTTGCGCAATTGTCTGCGCGGTGCATTTCACCTCCGCACAGTCCTTTGAACCAACGATATCGATGTTCACTTGGCCAAGTGGCAGAGTATGGCAAAGAGGAATGAGCTGCGCAGTTTGCTTGGCGGCCTGAATTCCGGCAATGCGCGCGGTCGCGAACACATTGCCTTTGGCGATCTGATCTCTTGCGATCAGATCGAGCGTTTCCCGCTGGAGCCGGATTTTCCCGCTTGCAACGGCTCTTCGTTTACTGAGCGGCTTCGCTGAAACATCAACCATTCGCGCGCGACCATCGGAACCGATGTGAGTGAGTCGTTTCATCTTTCCCATGCTGTCATTCTGAGCGAAGCGAAGAATCTCTGATTATGTTCTTCAGCCAGAGATGTTTCGCTTCGATCAACACGACAGTCCAAAAAAAGCAGGGCACCGCGGCAGCTCAGCCGCCGATCGCAATCATTTTGCGATTGGGCTGGTAATTGTTTCGAAAATCGTGTTCCTGCGGCTTTCGTTCGACCACGTTGAGAAAAAACTGCTTGAGCTGTTCATCGCTGGCGCCCGTCCGCAGCGGTCCCATGATGTCAAACTCCAAATAGCTGCCAAGACATGGTCGCAACTTCCCATCGCACGTGAGCCGCAGCTTGTTGCAGTTCTCGCAGAAATGCATGTTCGTCATCGCCCCGATGAAACCTATGCGCTGTGCGCGTCCCGGAATCTGGTAGTAAGTGGCTGGACCATTCGTTCGAAACTCCGTCTCCGGAATCAGGCTCCCGTAGGCCGATTCGACTAGCCGTTTCGCCTCCATCACCGGCATGAAATTACTCTCGTTTAGAACTTCCGTGGTGGTCACCGGCATCAATTCGATAAACCGAAGCAGAAGGTTTCGCGCTGCAGCGAATTCGATTAGCGGCAGCAGTTGATCTTCATTGCGGTCCCGCATAAGGACTGCGTTAAGTTTGATCTGGTCGAACCCTGCGGCGATCGCCGCGTCAATTCCACCTAGCACCTGTGCATGGAAATCCCGACCCGTGATCTGTGAATAAACTGCGGCATCGAGGGTATCTAGTGAAATATTCACCGATTGCACACCGGCATCGCGCAGCGCTGCCGCCATTGTCTTGGCGGGCGTGATTTCGCGTGCGAGCAAGGTCCCGTTCGTCGAAAGACCGATGCTCGTGATCCGGGGAATCTCAGGAATTTGCCTAACGAAATCGAGTATGCCTCGACGTGTCAGCGGTTCACCACCAGTAATTCGCACTTTCGAGACGCCGAGCTCGGCCGCGATGCGAATGAGCCGCAGGGTCTCTTCGTACGTCAAGATTTCGTGGCGCGGCAACCACTCCTGCAATTCCTGCGGCATGCAATAGCTGCATCGCTCGTTACAACGGTCAGTGATCGAGACGCGCAGATACGAAATCCGATGGCCGTAACGGTCCTGCATTGCAGCAACACGTTACTGACAACGCGACAGCGAATCAACCAACCCCATTTATTGACGCAATTCGGCGAACGCATCATCGTACTGGATGCAGGGTCGAGTGGTGCGCGTAGCGCTGACATTCGCGATAACCGCGGGGGCGCTGATTTTCAGCGGTTGTGCAACTTCAGAAGCCCGCATTTCACAACATCCGGAAATGTATCAGAGCCTCTCACCGAAAGACCAGGCATTGGTCAGCCAAGGGCAGATTCGCGCAGGGATGACCATGGACGCGGTGTGGCTGGCATGGGGCAGACCCGATCAAAAGATTCCTAACAACATGGACGGTCGCCCTACTGAAACGTGGGTCTATCTACGCTACGAAACACCTCCCAGCTACGGCGTACCGTACTATTATGGGCCATTCGACTGGTCGTATATCCCTCCGAAGTTCGTGCATCCGTCCAGGGGCGTCACCTTCTCGAACGGCAGAGTTGTGTTTTTCCGATACCTGACACCACCATAAGAGTGAGTTTGGCTTGCCAACTGGGTGGCCGATATGATTTCCTCAGGATATGAGGGCTCGGTTTTTCCTTCATGCATCCATGCTCGTTGTCGCTACGGGCACGTTGATTCTCACCAGTTGTTCAACGCCGCAAACGCGAATTTCTGAGCATCCAGACCTTTACCAGAGTCTTTCACAAAGGGACCGGGCGCTCGTAAGCCAGGGACAAATTCGCACCGGTATGTCAAGAACTGCCGTGTGGCTGGCGTGGGGTTCGCCTGACCGAAAAATTGTGGGCAACATGGGCGGCGGCCCGACGGAAACGTGGCTTTACATTTACTACGCGACGTACTATCCGCCCTACACGCCGTGGGGACCCTGGGCTTACGTTGGGGATCCTTTCTACGATCCATTTTATTATTCGTACATCCCAGCCAGTATCCCTTATCCCGGTAAGGTAGTTACTTTCGCCAGGGGCAGAGTCGTATCGTTTCAGTACGTAGCACCTCATTAGAAACCAAATTTCTATCGCATTCCGGCGTCTGAAGGATGAGTATTCCGGCGGGTCCAATCAATGGCTTACCGCTCATTTCGACAGTTCCTCGATGCTCTTGAACGAGCGGGCGAGCTGAAGCGCGTCACAATCCCTGTCGACACCGAACTCCTCATTGCAGAATGGGCAGACCGCGAGATGAAATCGCCGGGCGGCGGAAAAGCTCTGTTGTTCGAGCAACCGGTTGTGGATGGAAAAAAATCGGAATTCCCGGTCGCCATTAACACCATGGGATCGCGCCGCCGGATGGCCATGGCGTTACAGGTTTCGGACGTTGAAGATGTCGCGCGCGAAATTCAGCTGATCCTGAAAGCAAAACCGCCCACAGATCTGCGCGAAGGCTGGAATTTACTTAAGCAAGGAATTCATCTGCTGCATGCGCGGCCGAAATCAGTGCGTGACGCGCCATGCCAGGAAGTGGTTCATGAAATCGAGCGTGGCGATGGTTTTTCGTTGCTAGATCTTCCCATCCCCAAATGCTGGCCGAAGGACGGCGGGCGTTTCGTCACCCTGCCAAATGTACACACGCGCGATCCGGAAACCGGCGCGCGCAATGTGGGAATTTACCGAATGCAAGTGTACGACGAGCACACGACCGGAATGCATTGGCAACTCCATAAAGTTGGCGCGCGCCATGGCAAACGCTATTACGAACGTGGCGAGCGGATGCCGGTGGCTGTCACGCTGGGTGGCGATCCGGTTTACACTTTCGCGGCAACCGCGCCTTTGCCGGACGGTTTGGACGAACTGTTATTCGCCGGATTCCTGCGAAGAAAATCAATCGAGCTGGTTCGTTGCAAAACCATCGAGTTGGAGGTGCCGGCGGATGTCGACTTCGTTTTGGAAGGCTATGTGCAGCCAGGTGACATGCGTCCGGAAGGGCCCTTTGGCGATCATACCGGATTTTACACTGCAGTCGAAAACTACCCGGTTTTCCATCTGACCGCGATCACGCACCGGCGGGATGCGATTTATCCGACCACGATCGTCGGCAAACCGCCAATGGAAGATTTCTATATCGGCGACGCGTCGGTTCGAATTCTTCTGCCAGTGTTCAAGATGAATTTTCCGGAGATTGTGGACATAACGTTGCCGCCAGAAGGGGTGTTTCACAATTTGGTTTTTGTGAGTATCCGGAAGCAGTACCCCTATCAGGCTTTTAAAGTGATGCATGGGCTCTGGGGAATGGGACAAATGATGTTCAGTAAGTACATCATCGCAGTGGACGAAGATTGCGACGTGCATAACACGAGCGAGGTGCTTTTTCGATTGTGCGCGAACACCGATCCCGCCCGGGACACAACGGTCATAAAAAATCCAAGCGACTCGCTCGATCACGCGCCGAGCGAACAGAACATCGGTTCCCACATGGGATTTGATGCGACGCGCAAATTACCGGGCGAAAACTATCACCGACAGTGGCCGGAATTACTCAATATGACAGACGAAGCGCGAGCGCTGGTCGACAAGCTACAGGCGCAAGCGCGTTGAAAGCACTCAATGCGCCGCGGCGCGGCGTCCCTATTATGGCCTGCGGAAAAGGCGACCCGTATCAACGTCTCGAGTGAGGCCACCGGGCGGCACGCCGCGGAGATCGTAGACGCGACCTGTATAAGGGCTATAGAAAAACCCTGATCTTCCCGCCCACCGGGCATAGGGATAACCGCCGGGCGGCGGGGGGCCATACCCCGCAGCTTGATTCTCCTGGACAATCCTGCCGGTTAAAGCGCCAGCAGCTGCTCCGGCGGCTGCGCCGATTGATGCCGCGCGGACATTTCCAGTTGCCGCGGCACCGATGATCGCGCCCGTGGCGGCGCCCCATGCTGCGCCCTGGCCGACTGGAGTGTCACATGACGTCAGCATGCAGCAACTGACTGCAATGACCGAGCTAACCGTGAGAATTGTCGTTCGCACAATTTGCTTTTAGTTTGCGACATTGGCAACGGAGCCCGGCAGATCTCGCGGACCCGCCTCAATTCAGCCTTTTGTCCGTCGAACCGGTATTAGGGATAAACAAAGACTTGCTTCGCATGCACGTCGAGCACCAACCCGCCGTGGTTAACCTTCGAGCAGTTATACTTTTCATGCGGCGGATATGGGCTGGAAACAACGCCGGAAGGATCATGCGCGTCGCGAGTGCCGGGTGGATAGGTTTTTGATTTTGACGGATATTTCTTGTCAGCCTCTGCTTTCGTGAGCGGTGTAGCTTCAATCGCCCCATGTTCAACCCGTTCATGCGCAATACTGCCTATGCGCGAGTCCGTGCCTTGCGCATAAAGCGTTGTACCGAGCAAAAACGTACCGAGCACTAATGCCGAAGTGATTTTCACAGATTTCATTTTCATATTTTTATTGTTCGTAACATTTTCGCAGCCAGCAACTCAGACGGATGTGCGCGGCGGCAAATTCAAAAAAGATTTGAGGAGTTGCGTCGCGATCCATCCTGCCTTCTCCAGCTTGCTTAAGCGATATTCTTTTTCGAAAATACGGAAGTTGTCCAGTTCAATTCGTCGAAGCAGCGCGCGGTAAATGGAGCCCATGATCTCCGCGGGCGCCATGGCACGGCGGTCTTCGGGTGGGAGCTCAGCCGCCGCGCGGGTGAAAAATTCTCCCGCACGAGCTGCTTCGAACTGCATCAACTGGAGGAAGTGCTCGTTGTACTGTTGTTTCGCCAGGTCCGCTTCCAAATAGTGGAACTGCGCCAGATCTTCCTGCGGCAGATAAATGCGCCCTGCCTGGAAATCCTTCGCGACGTCGCGAATGATGTTTGTCATTTGCAACGCGAGCCCAAGATCGATCGCGTATTCCCGGCAACGCGAATTTCGATAGCCGAAAATTTCGATGCTCACCAAGCCAACTGCGCTGGCGACGCGGTAACAATAGACGCGAAGCTCTTTGAAGCTGGAATATCGCAGGATGCTCAAGTCCATTTCCACTCCGGCAATAATTTCCTCCAGCATCTCTGGCGGCAGCGAATACTTGTGCATCAATTGCCGCACATCGCTGGCGAGCAGCGGCTCGTCCGGAGCGCCGGTGCGAAGCATCTGGCGCCAACTCGCCAGCCGCACTCGTTTCTCGATGACGCTTAGTTCGGCCGAATCGGCAATGTCATCGATCACACGGCAGAACGCGTAAAAAATCGTGATGTCGCGTTTGCGCTCACGGCCTAACGAAACAAAAGCCAGGGCCAGATTCGATTTGCTCTGGCGCGTGATGGTGGCCGCATTCACGTTCGGCTTCTCGCAATCTGTTTGATCAATATTGAACCCATTTCTCCTGGTGAATTCTGCCTGTTTCGCATTGCCGAAACAGGCAGACCCATGAAGCCAACAACCAGCCCGTGACCACGCCTCGCAGACACGCGAAACTGAATTTCCACAGTAAGAGCGCGCCCAATCGATCGGCGATCGCGCCGCGCAGAATAGCGTCGCACGCCATGATGCCACAAAAGTGGATCCCGCAAATCACCAGAAACCATGCGAGACGACCCGCATTTTTTTGGATGAAATGAACGTGCGCGCGCATCGCTTCGATCAGTGTTTCGTTGTGTAGCACCAGCGAGATTTGGACCGAACAAAACACGATAATCAACCCGCTCATAAGAACCCGCGCAATGGGCAGGTAATCGAGGACCCGCGGGATATTGATGAAGTAGGCAAGCACGAGCGGCAGCCGGAGGATCAACGTGCTCACCGCAACCACAATGCCCGCCCATTCCAACACATAACTAAACCGCCTCATAGCGAACCGGAACAGTTCGCCCTCTTCAAAACTCAAGCCCTTTATCCAGGCCAGACACACAGTGATGAGATAGACCTGGATGTAAACGCCCACGAGATATTCGAAAATAAATGCGGTCGCGTCCACCGTAGCCGACATGCGCAGCAGACCGGCTGCGGGCATAAGGCCACTCCATTCCGGTAATTGCCAGAAGACGATCGGCTTCAGCAGCGACGCCAGCGCGCTCAGCAACAGAATCAAATAAACCAGATAACCCCAGAAGCCGTACCGTTTCCGCAGCGCTCGCCACAACGCGCCGTGCAATCCGCGCCAGTTCACAATCATCAACACCGCCGCGATGACGGAGAGCGGATACGTGGTGGTGGCGTTGTCGAAAATTCCCGCCACGCCCTCTAGCGCAGGCAATAGAGTCTCCGTCCATATCTCACTCAACCTTGGCCAAGCCCACTGTGGCAACGAAGTGATTTGACTCAGCTCCAAGTCCGCCCAGTTCCGGATTGGCGTGAAAGTGACAAACTGAAAGACGAAGTAGCCAAATCCAAGGACCGCGAAGGTGATCCAAATCCGGTGGTAACGCCCAAGGCAGTGAAGACCGTCAACGAGCGCTCGCCGCACCGGCGCAAAAAGCATTATCAACGCGTAACCACCGCAAAGCCCAACCCAGCCGAAAACGCCGGGCACGGCTTGCCCCACCTCAGCGCAAATTGGTAATGGAGTAATTGCAGTCAGAACATCACTCCAACACTCCATTACTGCTTCACTCCGTCATCGGCCTAACGAATGAGTCCCCAATGCGGGAAAAACGGCCAGTAAACAAATAACCCGCGACCGACCAAGTTCTCCACCGGAACCGGTCCCCAATAGCGGCTGTCGAAGCTGTTATAGCTGTTATCACCCATGGCGAAATAACCCTCGCGAGGCACCGTGTAGGTCTGATCAGGTTTCGACAAATACTCGTGACCGGGCGCATAACCGCGGTACGGCGGTCGCGCCGACATCACCCGTTCAAAGCCGTAGCCCTCGGCCTTTTTTCCGTTTATGTAAAGAAATGGCGAATCGATGCGCAACTGATCGCCAGGCAACCCGGCCAATCGCTTAATGTAAAACGGCGGTCCAGCGATCGGATCCGGGCGAATCGCCGGAATATTATTTGTTCTGAAGACAAAAACATCCCCGTTATGGGGCTTAACGAAGTTATAGCTGCATTTATCGACAAACACCTGGTCGCCCGTGTCGATCGCGCCTCGGGCGATAACTTCGCCGCGATGACAAAGCCGACCGGGAAAGACGTTAAAGTCCTGACGAAGCGTGTCGGGCGCGGCGTAGACGAGGAAACTTTGCCGCTCACATACAAGGCGCGAAAAAGTAAAAAAGAACGCCACTTTCTTCGGCACGATCTCGAAAATCTGGTCGTCCTCGCGCGAAACCACATCGATGTAATTGCGACCCAGAAGAACGAATTCGACGATCTGTCGCAGAATATTTGGCGTTGGCTCGGTGCTCGGATGGCCGATAATTCCGTTTAACGTCGGTTGCATCGAGCCGGTCGGAATTTTGAACGGCTGCAGAAAATAGGAGCGAATCCCCACCGCGATCACGATCGCGACCAAAATCACTTCGCAGTTTTCTCGCCAATGCGATTCCCACGTTACCGGCGTGAGTTTGTGCAGCGTCTTATCAAGTGTCTCCGCTGCGCTGTGAATTTTCTCCCGGTCTCTCGAGCGCAGGGCTTCGCGAAGCGTCTGCATTTCGGAGACGATTTGTTCCCGGTCGGCGCTACTGAGTTTGTCGTGCTTATAACGAAGATACTTCCGGGCATGCCGCAAAAGCAGTCGACTGTGTTTGATGTGGCGCGACGTAAACATGGTTAGAGAATGAGGAAGGTCGAATGAAGAAGGTCGAATGAAGCACGAAGCTTCAATGACCGAAAACTACATCGCCAGATTTCTAGTGTTTCGGATTTAGTCATTCGGATTTCCTTCGTCATTCGTTATTCGGATTTCGTCATTCAAAGCTCCTCATTGCGCTTTCAAAACTTCAATGAATGCCTCCTGAGGAATGTTGATTTTCCCGATGCTTTTCATCCGTTTTTTTCCTTCTTTTTGTTTCTCCAGTAATTTTCGTTTGCGGGTGATATCGCCGCCGTAGCATTTCGCGGTGACATTTTTTCGTAAAGCGGAAACAGTCTCGCGCGCAATAATTTTTCCGCCAATCGCACCCTGAATTGCCACCGCATAAAGCTGACGCGGGATCACTTCCTTCAGTTTGGCCGCCAATTGGCGTCCACGCGCCTCGGCCCGATCTTTATGCACAATGGTAGAGAACGCATCAACGGGTTCGCCGTTAACGAGTAGATCCAGCTTCACCAGTTTCGCTGGCCTGTAACCGGCGTGCTCGTAATCCATCGAACCGTAGCCGCGCGTGACGCTCTTAATCTTGTCGTTGAAATCGACCAGAATTTCGTTGAGCGGCAATTCGCAGTGCAACATCACCCGGCGCGTGTCCAGCGATTCGGTGCGTTCCATCTGGCCGCGCTTCTCCAGAATCAATTGCAGGATGTCACCGATGTTTTCATTCGGGCAAAGCACGTACGCCCTTACAATTGGCTCCCGGATTTCGGCGATCATGCTCGGGTCGGGAAGATGTGCCGGGTTATCGATCAGGAGTTTCTCGTCGCGTGTTGTTAAGACCTCGTACACGACACTTGGGCTGGTCGCGATGATGTCCATGTTGTACTCTCTCCGGAGCCTCTCCTGAATGATCTCCATGTGAAGCAATCCGAGGAACCCGCAGCGAAATCCGAAACCCAGCGCGACCGAGCTTTCTGGTTGATAAACGAACGCGGAATCGTTCAGGCGCAGCTTGCCAATCGCCGTCTTCAAATGTTCGAAATCGCCGGTGTTAATCGGATAGATCCCGCTGAAGACCATCGGATGAATTTCCTGGAAACCGGGCAGCGACTCTCGTGCGGGGTGGCGCTGATCGGTGATGGTGTCGCCGATCTTGATGTCTGCCGTCGTCTTGATGTTTGCGATGAAATACCCGACGTCACCGGGATTTAACTTTTCCTGCGGAAGCATTTTCGGCGTAAACACGCCCACCTCCTTGATCTCGTACCGCGAGTTGTTGTTCATCAACATGATTGCGTGATTCGCTTCCATCGTTCCCGAAACGACACGCACGTACCCAACGACGCCGCGGTAAACGTCAAACACCGAATCAAACACCAGCGCGCGCAGCGTCTTGTCCGCCGGCGGTTCCGGCGCCGGAACCCGTGTGACGATGGCTTCGAGAATTTCCTCGATACCAATTCCCATTTTCGCGCTCGCTTCGATCGCTTCCTCCGCAGGGATGGCCAAGATTTCTTCCAACTGGCGCTTCACCGCGGCAACGTCGGCATTTGGCAGGTCGATCTTGTTGATGATCGGAATAATGCTGAGACCCTGTTTGTGAGCGAGATGAACGTTCGCCACCGTTTGCGCTTCCACGCCCTGCGCCGCGTCCACGACCAACACCGCGCCCTCACAAGCGGCGAGGCTGCGCGAAACTTCATAGGCGAAATCGACGTGCCCGGGTGTATCGAGCAGGTTCAGTCGATACGTCTCGCCTGATTTACTCGTATAACGCATTGCCACCGGATGCGCTTTGATCGTGATCCCGCGCTCCCGTTCCAAATCCATCGAATCGAGTAGCTGATCCTGCCTCTCGCGCTCTTGTATCGTTCCCGTACGCTCGAGCAACCGGTCCGACAACGTCGTCTTGCCGTGATCGATGTGCGCGATGATACAAAAATTGCGCGTCAGCTCAATGGCCATGGAAGCGCCACTATCCGAGTCTGGTTGTGCGCGGTCAATCGCCATACCCGCGCTATTTGTCGCGGTCTCCTCTTCGGTTAAAGTCAGCGACATGCCAAAGCTCATCATTTCGGGCGTTACACATGAACTGGTGGATGAGGCGATCACGATCGGGCGCGGACCGGATAACACGATCGTCGTCAACGATCCGTCGATCTCGACGCATCACGCGCATTTGCTACTGGAAGGCTACACCTATCGACTGAAGGATCTTGATTCGACCAATGGCACACGCGTCAACGGCAAGCCTGTGACAGAAACGGTGCTTCGGTTTGATGATCGAATTCGGTTTGGTGCAGCCGAAGCGAGATACGAGTCGTCGGAAGTCGGCGGTTCAAAACCGTTGCCGAAGCCCGAGGAGATCAAGGCTCATTTCGCGGAAGCTGGCGCAGAGTTGCCCCATTTGAGCAATGCATCTCCCCTTCGCCGCCAGGAACAACGGACCGACCCGGTTCGCACTGGAATTCTTATCGGCCTGGGAATTGTGCTGCTGGTCTTTCTAGGAAGTATTATCGCAGTGCTAATGATGCACGCACCAACGCTTTGAGTCCCCCGAATCTCGTGGCAAAATCACGGATGGTTCACCGGGATCCCTCGACTTCGCTCGGGACAACAGCGCGAACAAAGCGCCTGTTGCTTTTCGACATCGACGGCACGTTGATCCAATCGGGCGGCGCGGGTATCCACGCGTTGATACTTGCATTTAAAGAGCGGTTCGGCATCGATGATGATTTGCATGATATCGAGATCGCGGGCATGACCGACTCGGGAATTGTCCTCAGCATCCTTAATAAGCATAAAATTCCTGCGATTAACGAAAACGTGAGCGGGTTCCTGGATAGCTACGTGCATTTCCTTTCGTTGGAACTGCCGCGCCGAAAAGGCAAACTGCTTCCCGGAGTGCTGGAGTTACTCGAGCGGCTGAAATCGCGGCCGCACATCGTGCTGGCACTTCTCACGGGGAATGTGTCCCGCGGCGCGCGACTAAAACTCGAGCACTATGACGTCTGGCATTTTTTTGAATTCGGCGCATTTGCCGATGATCACCGCGACCGAAACGAGCTCGGCCGATTCGCTCGCGCCCGCGCAAAGGAGAAGCACGGACGGGAGTTCGCCGCGTCCGAGATCGACGTCATTGGCGATACTCCGCGCGACATCGCGTGCGGCAAAGCCCTCGGTGCGCGGACGATCGCTGTCGCGACGGGAAGATGGGGCCGAGATGAGCTTGCAAAGCATCACCCGGATTTTCTGATTGATGATCTCTCGAACGTGGAAACAATTATGGACACACTCGGATGGTAATCCATCCACGAATTGCACGGTGAAATGAAAAAAGACCCAGCCTCATCAAATATCACGCCGCCTCAGACCCGTTCCAACGTTGTGCCGCTCAAGGGCGAAATCGATTTGCACGTATCCCCGACGGTCACGGCAGCGCTCAACGACGTCATCGACAAGAAACCTGAGCGGTTGGTAGTCGATTTGTCCGACGTGAGCTACATAGACAGCGCAGGGCTGGCGGCCTTAATTCAAGCGATGCAAAAGGTGGAAGGCTACGGAGGTAAATTCATGCTGGCCGGATTGCAGGAAACCGTGCGCTCGATCTTCGAAATCTCGCGCCTCGATCAGGTCTTTCAGATTTTCCCGGACGCGGACGCCGCGCTGGTTGGCTAATCTGATTGAACTAAATTCCGCTTAGGACAACGGAGAGTACAGCGCGACCGCACAATCTGGAATTGCAGGGCGTTTCCGTGAAACGCCGATGGGATGGCGTCTGACACAGACTCCCTACAGCGCGACGCGTGTCAGAATCTCAAGCGTTTGCGCGACATTCTTCGAAATATCGAACTGCGATGCGCGTTCGATGTTAGCTGATCGGGCTGCGTCGCGACGCGAGGGATCTGACCAAAATCGAATAGCGTCGCGCAAGGCGACTAGATTTGCCGGGTTATCGACAATCGATCCGTGCACTCCGTCTTCAATGATTTCGCTAAACCCGTTGGAACGCATTGTGATTACCGGTAACCCGCTGGCCAGCGCTTCGAGGCAGGCATTCGAAAAGGGGTCGTAAATTGTGGGCAAAATGAAGATATCTGCAGCCGCGTAGACCGGTACAAGGTCTGCAACTTCAGCCAGAAATTGCACTGGATCCTCGCGCCAGAACCGCAGTCGCGTCATTTTATACGGCCTTGCGTCTCCTCGACCGGCGACGAGCAACCGCATTTTTCGATTCTTGCAGAGCGCCATCGCTTCGATGGCAAACAGCAATCCTTTGCGCTCCCAGCCCGACCCTGCAAACAATAGCGCAATTTGGTCCGGCTTGAGTTTCAACTCTGCGCGAGATCTTTCGCGAAGCCCGGGATCGAACCTGAATTTGTCGAGCGGAATGCCGTTGCGCACGACATCGATTTTGTCCGCCGAATAACCATAGAGATCGGTGATCTCGTTCACGACCATTTGCGAAGCGGCGATCACCCGCCCAGCCTTCCGTTTCTCGAAAATCGATTCCTCCAGTTGCAACAGATCGCGATGCTTCCGGCTGGCGCCGCGGACAAATTGCTTCAACGGGATCTCGAATTTTCTCCTGCGCGCAAGCCAGGCGCGGTGAACTCCGTCCCCTGCCCGGTAGACATCGCAACTCCAGACGCGCTCGAGACTAAACAAAACATCGCACTGCAGCTGCGGTCGGACTTGCTCAAGCTCGTCAGCAAACCCGATTACGGTCGTCCCTCCCAAGCGTTTTATCGATCCAAATGGCCATTGCTGCTCGGGCCATTCATTCGTGGCCACAAGCTGGACCTCGTGGCCGGCTTTTACGATTCCATCTGCAAGTCGTTTCAAGTAAGCCTCAGCACCACCGCTCCGCGAATAACCACGGCGAACGAAAGCGATTCTGAGTTTTTGTTTCATCTCGAGCGAAGTCGAGGAATCCCGTCGCACGCACTTTCAGGTCATTCCACGGGATTCCTCGACTTTGCTTCGCTTCGCTCGGAATGACAACTTTACACGTTCCACGTTCGCCAGAATACTTGTAAGCCAATGCTGGGTGAAACCCTAAATCCTCCTGCGCCACCGGTCTGTCCGGCGCCTGTGGAGCGTACTTTACCCCGGCGTTTGTTGTATTCGATCTTCGCCCGGATTGGCGGTTCTGGTCTCGATACGGACGCATTTGAAACGCTGCGTGCATCGTATCGCGGAGGATTTCTCGGTAAAGCAGTCGCCTATGATAACCGACAGAAGGAGATCCCTGCCTCATTCATCCACTCGCTGCGGTGGCATCCGGTGCGACTGATCTCCTTTCTTGACCGGCCTTACTATTACGGAGCGAAGAAGAAATATCTCGACTGGATCGCTTCACGGGAATTGGCGACCAGGCGTTACGATCTGTTTCATAGCTGGTCGGGCGATTGCTTGCGCTCGCTGCAAGTAGCGAAACGACTCGGCATCCCGTCCATTGTTGAGATCCCGACCTGGCATCGCGACGGTGGCAAGCAGAAAATCCACCAACCGGACAAGCCAACACCGATCGGCGATGTTCGGACGCTTGAGAAGTGGAAAAACCGGCTGTTACTCCAACGGAAGCGGTTTGTGAGGGAATATGATCTCGCTGATCTACTGCTCGTCTTGTCAGACAAGGCAGCTCAAACGTTTCGCGTGCGAGGCTTTCCAGAGGAAAAGCTGTTTTATCTCCCCCGCGGAGTGGATGTGGAGCGCTTCAAGCCAGGAACGCAGCCGGGAACATTTCGCGCCGTGTTTGCCGGCGCATTGATCAAACGAAAGGGAATTCAACACGTGCTGGAAGCGTGGCACCGCCTCAATCTATCAAATGCCGAACTGTGGCTGGTCGGGTTTGTGCACGACGAAGCGAAGCCATTTCTAAAGGAATTTTGGCGCGATAATATTCGGGTTGTCGGGTTCGTCCGCGACCCGGAAAATTATCTCAACCAGGGGACAATCCACGTTTTCCCCTCGCAATGGGAAGGCAGCGCTAAAGTCACGTACGAAGCGGCGGCGTGCGGATTGCCGCAGATCACCACGCACGAGGCGGGCGATGTGGTTCGTAATGGAATTGAGGGAATCATCGTAAAGCCGGGAGATGTGAACGCAATTGCGACAGCGCTGGAGCATTGGTATCGACATCCGGAAATCGTGAAGGAAATGGGCACTGCAGCCAGACGTCGCGTCGTTGAGAATTTTACCTGGGACCATTTTCGAACGCGATTGCTGGACGCATACGCAACCGCGATGCGCATGGCGCGATGATTTCTTCAAGGAGGGGCGATCTCCAGATCGCCCGCGGCGGTTTGGAAACCGCCGCCCCTTGATAAAAGCAGATGAAAATTCTTCTCCTGCAACTGAAGCGAATCGGCGATTTGATTTTGACCACGCCCGCGATCGCCGCCTTGCGTAGCAATTATCCGGATGCGCATATCACCCTCGCGGTTTCGAACGAATGCGCCGAACTGCTTCCGGCCATCTCGAGCATCGATCGCGTTCTGATCGCGCGACGCAATCTGCGAGACGTCGCTATGGTTTCTTCTGTCGCCGGCAAGAGATTTGACTATTGCATCGACTTTACGCGAAACGATCGTTCGGCTTTTTTGACACTCCTGTCAGGCGCTCGGAAACGCGTGGCCTCGTACCGGGTCCGGGAGCAGTCCAAGACGCGTGCCCGGCTTTACACTGATCTTGTTGGAGTTCGTGTGCGGGATATGCACACGATCGACTACAATCTGGCTTTGCTTGGGCCGCTCGGCGTCCGTGCTGCTTCTTCCGCTCCGCAGCTCGATCTTCCGCGAACGGTGCGCGAAAAAGCTGACAGGCTTCGGCGCGATTGGAAAATCACGCGACCTTACGCGATTTTGCATCCGGGCTCAGCTCGCGCAGAAAAACTGTGGGACGCTGCGCGATGGGCGGAGGTCATTGATCACTTCGGCCAAAACAACGAATTCGATCTTGTTTTGACGGGTGGGCCAGCCGTCAACGAACAAACGCATATCGCAGCAATTACACGCCGCACGCGGGAAAAATTCATCGACCTCTCCGGAAAGACAGATTTGCTTACGCTGGCGGCGTTAGTTGGGCAGGCAAAGCTGCTTGTGACAGTCGATTCGGCACCGGTGCACTTCGCGGCTGCCTCACACACCCCGCAGGTGATCCTGTTCGGGCCGACAAATCCGTTTCATTGGCGGCCAACGGATAGTCCGGCACTGATTTTACACGGAAAATCGGGCACGCCTGTGACCGAGTTTGCGCCGGTTCGTCCCCGTTTCCCGATGAGCGAGATCTCGACGGATGCTGTGATCGGTGCTATGGATTCGCTGCTGTCGCAGCATGCGGCGGCCCGAACGTCATGAGCGACGCAAAAGCGGCTAAGAAGAAACAGTCATTCTGGCAAACGTTACGTGCAGCCTCCGGTCCGTACCGGCGGCTCCTTAGCTACATTAAGCCGTACAAAGCCCGTTTTATCGTGGGTTTGCTTTTGGGCTTTGCGTACGGCGGAGTCAGTTCGCTTTTGCCGCTCGCCATTTCTCGGGTGACAGGCACGATTTTCCATGGCGCTGCTCCTAATCCAACCGATCTGCGCTCCAATTTAGGAGCCTTGGATACAGGGCCAAAGATCAATTCGATTGTTCTGATCTGCCTCGCCATTCCAGCGATCATGACCGTGCGCAGCCTTTGCTCGTACGGAAATACCTACTGCATGCAATGGGTGAGCAACAAAGTGGTGACCGATATTCGGGGTCAGCTTTTCAACACGATGGTGCGCTCGTCGATGGATTTCTTTAACAAGATGCGTTCAGGACTCTTAATTTCGCGAATCACCAACGAGACCCGGGTGGTCCAAATGGCTTTGACTGCCGTCAGCAGCGATATTTTCAAGCAACCCGTCCTGATCATTGGTGCAATCAGCGTTCTATTTCTGATGGATTGGAAATTCACGCTGATCACACTGGTTCTTTTTCCAACCTGCTTGGTGCCGCTTCGCATCTACGGGCGCCGAGCGCGCAAAGCGCTCCGGGGTCAGTTTGAAGGCATGGGGGAAATGGTAGTGACGATGCAGGAGACATTCGCTGGCATTCGGGTGATCAAGTCATTCGCGCGCGAAGCCCACCAGGAAAAGGAATTCAAGCGCAGCAATCAAATGCAATTCTCGCAGATGATGCGCATTATCCGGTCGATGGAGGCAACTGGCCCACTGGTCGAAACCATCGCTGCCGTCGGGATAGGCTTGGCGTTGCTCTATGTCTACGCTGCGAACCTGAGCGCGGGACGATTTTTCGGGCTGATCTCAGGGATTTTCCTTCTCTACGATCCGATCAAGACGCTCAGTAAGCTTCAAATCGTGATGCAGCAGTCGATCGCCGCAACAACGGCGATTTTCGCTCTCCTCGATACCAAGCCGACGGTACAAGATTCGCCGGACGCCAGCAAACTGACCTCTGCAACTGGCGCGATCGACTTTGAAAATGTGACGTTCCGTTATGCCAACACAGTCACTGATGCCGTTAGCAATCTGACTTTCCATATCGAGCCCGGTAAAACTTATGCGCTCGTCGGCGCCAGCGGCGCAGGAAAGAGCACCATTCTTTCGCTGATCCTGCGCTTATACGATCCGACTTCCGGAGCTGTAAAAATCGATGGTCGCGATCTGCGCTCTGTGACGCAGAAATCGTTGCGCGAACAGATGGGGCTCGTTACTCAGGAGACGTTCCTGTTTCACGATACAATCTTCAGCAATATCCAGTTCGGCCGACTCGATGCGACGCCGGAAGAAGTTCGCGAAGCCGCGCGAGCAGCTTATGCGCACGATTTTATTTTGGCCCAGCCAAAGGGTTACGAAACAGTAATTGGCGACAAAGGATGCCTTCTTTCCGGCGGCCAGCAACAGCGTCTTGCCATCGCACGAGCTGTTCTGAAAAACGCGCCAATTCTTTTACTGGATGAAGCAACTTCGTCGCTCGATTCCGAATCGGAACAGCAAATTCAGAAAGCCCTCGCGGAGCTTGCGACTGGCCGCACGGTAATAGCCATTGCCCATCGGCTATCCACTGTTTTGTCTGCCGACCAAATCATCGTGATGGACGGAGGTCATATCAAGGAGATCGGCACGCACGCCGAGCTGCTCGAAAAATCCGGCTACTACAGGCGATTGTATGATCACCAATTCAATCGTATTCAGGATGAACCTGCTATTGAGTCAGCCTTCGCTGTTGAGGAGCTGGTCTAGCGACGACCTTTTAACCATTTAATTCTTTAACTGCTTATTCCTGCCCGTTAGGCAATGGCATTTAACATCGACCTGCATACACACTCGTTTTTTTCCGGGGACGGTGTCTCCAGTCCGGAAGACATGATCACAGCCGCGCGCGCCAAAGGTTTGCATGGCATTGCAATCACCGATCACAACACATGCGATGCGGTGAATTACCTCCTCCAAAAAGGCTTGATGCGACTGGACGGATTGCCGGTCGATGATTTTCTCGTTCTCCCGGGAGTGGAAGTGACGACCGCCGATGGCCATCTTCTTTGCATCGGTGCGGAGCTTCCGTACCTCAAGGGAAAACCAGCGCGCGAAGTCTGCGACATGATCCACCAGCGCGGCGGCCTAGCCATTCCTCCCCACCCTTACGATTTGTTCCGAGCCGGAATCCGGTTCTCTACACTCGAGGCGCTTCCAGTGGATGCGATCGAAGTTTTTAATGCGGCAACCACGCTCCGCCGTTACAACCGTTACGCATTCAAATACGCGCAGATCCGCGGTCTGCCAATGACTGCGGCCAGCGACGCACATCATTCCGCCGCTATTGGCACGGCTTATACGATCATCAATACGGACGACTTTTCCGTGAAAGGAATTCTCGCGCAGATCGTAAAGAGCAACGAACTAAACCAGCAATACCAGACTCCGCGAGACAGCTTGCGCAAAACCTGGAACAACTGGTTGCGGCTGCGGCGGCGAAGGAAAATTCCGGCGCTTGCCGCAAAAGACCGCAGCGCAAACGGCCACTGAATTTCCCTCTTAAACCTTCAACGTTTCAACCAAGTCATGCCCGCTTACATCATCGTCGAGATCGAGATCCTCGATCCCATCGGCTACGAAGAATATAAAAAGCTTGCCGGTGCGAGTGTGGAAAAATATGGCGGAAAATACATCATGCGCGGCGGCAAAACCGAAGTGCTCGAAGGCGATTGGCAACCCAAGCGCATTGTTGCACTCGAGTTCGAATCAGCGCAGCGCGCCAAAGAGTGGCTGAACTGCGAAGAGTATCGCGAGCCGCGCAAGATGCGTCATCGCACGGCCAGAACAAACATGATTTTGGTCGAGGGTATGTAGCGCGCGGATGCTGTAGCCATGGCCCTGTGGGCCGTCTCCGCCGGTGAGGACCGATTCAGATGACCGGCCATAGGCCGGTGCTACAACAGATTTTCACACTCGACGTCTCACAGACGCTGTACAATGCGGCAGTTGACTTAGCAGTTCGCTTTTTCAGTTCGCGCTCCTTCGTTACGATCATCCGCTTATACCAGGCTAACAGGCGGCAGAACCCGCGCATCGGACGCTCGCTCATTGACTGGTCTCGCGCTTCTTGCTTTCGCGCGCTGGATTTCCGACGACGATGCTTCGAGGTTTTACGTCCTTCATCGCAACTGCTCGTGCACCAACAATTGCTCCTTCGCCAACTGTGACACCTGGACCCACGAACGCATCCGCACAAATCCACGCGTCGGAGCCAATCACAATCGGCGGACGCAGCAGCGGAAAATCCGGCTTGGTATGATCGTGTGTTCCCGCGCAAAGATGCGCGCGATGCGAAATCGTGACGCGCGACCCCAGCGTCACACGGCCAAGATTGTAAATAAACGCTTGCTCGCCGATCGCACTCTCATCTCCAGCCTCGAGATGCCACGGGAAATAAATTGTCGCCGATGGATAGACATGCACACTTCGGCCAATCTTCGCTCCGAAACAGCGAAGCAGGAATCGTCTCCAACCGAAACAAGGCCTGGGACTGAATCGGAAAAGCGGCTGTGCGAATGTCCATAGTACACGGCGCGTCATCTCGCCCGGTGAGTACTTTCTGGCCCGGCGATTTTCTTTAATGTCCAGCATGGCAAGTCAGAAGTCAGTCAGATCTCAAACGATATTAGCTATCATAAAGAGGCCTCAGAACGCATCTCATAAATCGCGTTGTCATGTTGAGCGAAGCGAAACATCTCTGGTCTATTCCGTTCCAGATGGGATCTGGAATGTGATCCGAGATTCTTCGCTCCGCTCAGAATGACATTATCAAGTGCCGTGTTCGCACAATCTCACAGTCCCCGGCGTCTGCCCTCCACCGAGCACCCATTCATAAACGTCCCGCATCTGTTCGCCGATTCGTGGCCAGGAGAAATTGTTGGCGACGAGATCGCGTCCACGAGCGCCGATTGCTTTTCGATCGGTATCGGTCATTTGGATGATGTTCCTCAGACCGGCGGCAATTTCGTTTGGAGTCGTTCCAATTCGCAGCGCTGCATTGGCCTCGAAACCTTCCGCCAGATTACACTCGGGGGTCATTAGTACGGGTTTCGCATGCGCCCACGCTTCAAGCACCGCCATGGGAAGCCCTTCACTCAATGACGGCAGGATAAATGCGTCGCACGCGCGATAGCATTTGCTTTTGTCCGCGCCGAATTGCGGGCCGAGGAAAACGACCGAAGTGCCAGCTGCAATACGCTTGAGTTCACTCTCGTACCCGCCCTGGTCCCATCCGGCGATTGCGAGGACCCAACCCTCGCCACTGCCGCGTTGAGAGTTAAAAGTCTCGTTCCAGGCGCGGATCAGATTCGAGATGTTTTTCTTCGGGTGAAGTCGGCCAAGGTAGAGAAGAGTTTTTCGATTGGCCGACTGAGTTTTCGCGTCGCTTTCGCCAAGGTCCGGCAAATCAACCCCATTGGGAATCACGCAAATCGGGTTGCGTAATCCGTAACTGCGGATCGATTGTGCTTCGGCTTCCGAGAGTGCGCGCAGGCAAGCAGCCCCGCGCAAGTGTTGATTTTCATAAAGAAGCGCAGCGACTCGTTTTTTCCACATTGCGTTTCGCAACGCCCACGGTTCCAGCATGCCATGCGGATGAACTATATAGGAACGACCCGTTTGCCGATGCCAGCGTTGTGAACCGACGGAGCAATATTTCCACAACCCGTGCACGGACAGAATGTCGAGATCGGCGCCGAGCATCGCTGGGACGAGCTCGTTTGAGTAGTCCCACGCGCGCAGTCGCGGACGAAACGTCTGAACAGAAAGCGGCTGCCACTCCTGCGAATCGACAGCACTCTTTTCGTCGCGAATCCCAAACACTCGCACATCCGCATTTGTGGACGCTACCGCCTTGGCAAGTCCGCGCACGCTCTGAAATAGTCCGCCCGCCTCGCGGGAAACGCTGTTAACCAAAAAACCGACTCTCATCCAGCTCCCAGCAGGTAAATTGCGTCGGCTCCGAGACGGCTTGCCCATTTTTCCAGCCGACTCTCGATGTGAAAATTTGCCCACGGCCACAAGCGATCGCCGAATGGAACACCAACGCTGTGCCGCCGCGTTTCTAGAATCCGCAAGCCGGCGTGGTTGCACGCGTCGGAGATGTTTCGTTGGGAGAACCAGGAAATCCTGTATCCGCGCCGGGCCAGCTCACTTCCCGAAGTAAGTGCACGGGCAATGCGTGTGCCGAGATGATCAGTCAGTGTTGTCTGCAAAACGATTCGCCCGCCAGGCGTGAGCATCGATCTCAAATGCGGTAGTAAAATGTCCAGTCGTCCAGTATGCGCAATTAATCCCAGGCAAAGAATGAGATCGAAACGCGAATCAGATGGCTTGAAGTTGAACACGTCCGACTGAACAAATTCAAGTTCCGTGTTTTTGATTTGCGATGTGAGAAGGTCTTTTGCGCTCTGCAACATCGCCGGCGAAACATCGACGACGGTCGCGTGATCAAATTTGCCCGACTTTAGTAACGCGCATGTTATCTCACCCGTGCCTGCCGAGCAGTCGAGCAGTCGCCCTGACGACGCGCCACCCAATTCACACGCGAGTACCAGACGTTGTTGGAAATTGAAGTTTGCGCCCGACGCGCGTTCCTCGAACTGGCGTTTGTGAGTCTCCGGGAGCTTGTCGAAATACGCCGCTACCGGATCATTCTCTTTCATCGGGCGTAACTTGCCGTGACGAGTAACAGCGCGCGATCCATTACTCCAAATCTCTTTTGCGGAACTTCCATCGCCACACTGGCTGCACGCTCCAAGGCTTCGCCAAAGCGTTCCGGCGCAAAATTCGATGCGATCCTGTAGCTGTTGTCGCCGAGCTGTTTTCGCTCCTGATCCGACAATGAGGCCATCTCTAACAGCCGGGCGGTCAACTCGTGCTCGTTAGTTGGATCAAAAGTAAACCCGTTGCCATTCACCAGTTCCGGTGCACATCCACAGCGGCCCGATACAATCACTGGCAATCCTGACGCGATGGCTTCGTTCACAACCAGCCCCCATTGCTCAGTGGTGCTGGCATGCACGAACGCATTCGCCAAAGCGTAGTAAACCGGCAATTCGTCGTACGGCTTGAAGCCAGGCAAATGCACGTGCTCGTTTAATCGAAGATCAGAAATCAGACGACAGAGATCGGTCTTCAGCGGGCCGTCACCCAGGACAACGAGGTCCCACGGCGCCTTGTTGTTGCCGACTTCAGACTTCTGCCTTCCGACTTCCTTGTCCGCCGTAGCCTTGGCAAAGGCGGACGATCTCCGCCTATATTCCGCATAAGCTCGGACAAGCTTTGGAAGATTCTTCTTCTCGACGAATCGGGCTGAGGCGAGGAAATAATTCTCGGGAAGCGCGTATTTCTGTCTGACCTGCGACCTCTGACTTCTGACCTCTTCCGCCTTTTGACGGAAATATTCGTTATCGACCACATCATATCCGGAAAAGATTCGTTCCCTCGGCATCCCAAGTTCAACCAGATACTCGACGTGACGCTGACCGCCTACGAGCGCGGCAGAGTAAAGATTGACGATCCGTCGTTTGATAATTTCCTTCCACCAGGTGCGGGGCTCGTCGCCGCGAGCGCTCTCCGACATCACAACCATGGGTATTCCCCGATCCATGCAACAATTCGCTGCAAGCTGCGATCCAAAATTGTTCCAGCCGTTGACTGCCACTACATCAGGATTTGCTTGTTCCAATGCCGAGCAAAACGCTCGCCGCAGTTCACGTTTTCCCGGATGGTCATCTGTCGCTTCCGGAAAAAGAGAAATCTTGTGACACCGCGCAGGAGAATCCGCTGCACCCCACGAGTCATATCCCTTGGCTGACCACTCGATACCGGTCACCGACAATCTGTCAGCCGCCGCGTTAAGACGCGCATGGTGATAAGGACCAATGTGATGAAAAACGACAGCAATGAAGGGCTTATCCACGGATTCGTGAGCGAAACATTAGCCTCCAACGTATCGCAGAACCACCCGAATGTTCTACGTAGTTCGAGTGCTGCTCTCGATCACTCGCGTACCGCCACGAAGTCTACGGCACCAGCTTCGAAGTGCGTAAGCGCGTTCACGCCGCTATTCGATCCGCCTGAACGAACCGCGTTTTCATTGGCAGCGATCTTAGTTGGCGGCGACTCAATTGGCTGCTGGCCTTTCGTCTTCAGCGATTCGTTTAGAGCGGGCAGGTCTTGCGCGAGCAATTGGTCGAATTGCTTCGTCACGTCATCCAATTCGCGCTTAAGCGAATCGATATAGGCAATCTAATGCCGCCCGGTTTTCCTTCGTAACTAAGAATCACTTCGGTGGCTATGGCACTGTGATTTTCAAAATCTGCCCCTCGCCATCCGGCGGCGCGCCAAAGCCAACATTGGAAACATAGAGCGCGCCGTCTGGACCGAACGTCATGGCTGTAGGAAAGGTGAGCCCGTCGGCAATCACCGTCTGATCGCGATCATGAGGCCCGCCGTCTGGGTGATTCATTCGTACCACTTTACCGTCACCAGGGTTGGGGCCGCCGTCCGATGTGCTCATCTCCAACACGTACATTCGATGTTGGCTATCGATAGCAACACCGGTAACGGCGGAGAGCCCTTCAGCAACAGCACTTATACGTCCATTTTTTGAAATCTCGTAAACCTTGGAAGAGCCCGCAACAATCGGGAAAGTATCAAGATTGCCTACATAGAATTTGTCGTTGTCGCGGGCGGCAACCGCAGTAGGCACGATATGACCTTGGCTCGCGGAAATGTCGATGACACGGGATATTTGACCGTCCGGCGTGATCCTATCCAGCTCGCCGTGATTTGGTTCGACGGCGTACAAGTCCACCTGATTACCATCACCGCGAGCCGTTATCATACTGTACCAGGTCCCGTCTGGTTCAAAGTCATCGGGATTGGGATGCGCGACAGGAAAAGCCATCTGAAACGCGCTGAGGTTGGCGATCAGGTCTCTGGTGCCGTCAGCATTAACGCGGATAACGCCATTGGGCATCTCTGGCACCTGCGGCACACCATGCGAGCACCCAGCTCCGGCGAGCAAGACATAAAGGGTGTTTCGGATGAAAGCAACATCGGCCGCGCCGCTGATCAGACTGCCAGAATCCGGATTTGTTTGACTGGACGGAAGATTATCCACTGCTGTCGTGACAAAGCCGGTGGCATTGATCTTTGAGATGCGCGAGCCAGTGACACTACCTGCGTACGGCCCGAGACCAGCAGCCTGTTCGCAACAGCCGACAGTGAAGTTCGACCCGCCAATTCCCCCTTCGGCAACATAAAGATAACCGTCGGGTCCAAACTTCAGGCCGCGGGGATTGTTCAACCCGGTGGCAAAGACCGAAACGTTAGAGGGAAGTTGTCCAAACGCTGGCGTGAGCGTAAGCGCGTCTAAGACTATCGTCAGCGCAACCACTGTTACTGCTAGGTTCTTCATTTTTTTCATATTTGGATTTTCCCTTTCATCCTTTCCAAAAGGATTCCGGAGACCGTGCTGCAAGAAATCGTAACTTCCTTTCGCGGCTTGTGTTTTTTGACCGATTTCGCTATTACGGTCATGTGCAGCCGCTCCCGGAAACCGTTGCTGGGTTGGGCGATTCCTTCGCTTCAACTCATTGGAGTGTGATCGTAGCTGCCGGGAAAAGTGAATCGGACCCGGAAAGGGCTCATGCCGCGCTCACTCAACTTTGCCAGACTTATTGGACGCCGCTTTATAGTTTCGTGCGCAGCCGCGGGTATTCGACGCATGATGCGCAGGACCTGACGCAGAGTTTCTTCGCGTTTCTAATCGAGAGAAGAATTTACACGCGGGTAGATCGACAAAAGGGAAGCTTCCGATCGTTCCTGCTCGCCTCGCTGAAGAATCTCCTGGCCAACACTTACGATCATGCCCACGCCTTCAAGCGCGGGGGAGAACACGAATTCTTGCCATTGGACGAGGAGCAACTCGCGGAGGCGGAGTCGCGTTACGAAATGCAATCGTACACCGGCGATGAGGCTGGTGAAGATAAAGTTTTCGAGCGAACCTGGGCGGAGACGCTCGTTAGGGAAAGTCTCGGACAACTTTCGAGTCATTACAAAACTGAAGGCCAGGAGAGACTCTTCGAGGAATTGAGAATCTTTCTCATCGGCAGCCCCGACCCGCTGCCCTCGTATGCCGATCTTGCGCGAAGGCTGGGAATCCAAGCCTCAACGTTGCGCAGTATTGTGACGCGATTGCGTGCGCGATACCGTGAAGCATTGCGCAGCGAGGTGCGACGCACGGTAGAAACGGATGAGGAAGTGGATGCAGAACTGCGCGAGCTGTTGCGCATCTTAACGACGGCATAGGTTGGAGCTGAAATGGAGACAGCGCTGTTGACGATCGCGGCCTGCTCGACCTGCGGCGAACCACTTAATACGAAAAGGGAATGCCTGGTTTGTCTGTTGCGGTGCGGATTGAATGGCCTGCTCGAAGAATCTGGGCCAGAGCAGAACTCGTTAGTCTTTGGTGAATTTGAGATCGCCAGACGCGAAGACGGTTCTCTGTGGGAATTGGGCTCGGGCGCGATGGGCGTGACGTATCGGGCGACAGATAGAGTTTTGCACCGGACAGTGGCGTTGAAAGTGATCGAGACTCCGGCGGCCGCCGGCGGTGCACAAGCTGTGCGCGAACGTTTCTTGCGCGAAGCACGCGCGGCCGCGGCGCTGAAGCACCCGAATGTGGCCGGCATATTTCAATTCGGGGCCGTGCCGGAAAACAATCGCTGTTATTACGCGATGGAATTGGTTGAGGGCGAAACCCTCGAAGCTCTCGTTAGGCGCGGCGGGCCGCTCGCCCCAGAACAGGCTCTCGACTTGTCGATCCAAGTAGCGCGCGCACTGGCCGCAGCAGCGGCCCAGGATCTGATTCACCGCGACCTGAAGCCCGGTAACATCATGATCGTTTGCTCGGCCGAAACGGCGGCGATGGAAGTAAAGGTGATCGATTTTGGTTTGGCGAAGGCAATGAATAGCGTTGCTGAAACCGATTTGACCCATGGCAGTTTCATCGGTACGCCCGCATTCGCCAGTCCGGAGCAATTTACCGGCGCGCCAGCCGATGCACGGTCGGATATCTATTCGTTAGGCGTGACGCTTTGGTATTCGTTGACGGGGCAAGTTCCGTATCCCGGTAAAACGATTGACGAAATTCGTAGCCGTCAGCAGCGCACCGATCTGCCGATCGCACAATTGGCCGAAAGAAAAATTCCCGCTCCTTTGATCGACATATTGCGGCGGACGCTCGCGCTCGATCCTGGTAGACGTCCCTCATCAGCCCGGGAATTATTAGCTCAATTAGAACGATGCCACCTGCGATCCCGCAAGAGGAACGCTCTGATCGCGGCGGGGACATTCGCGATCTTAATGCTGGTTGCATTGTTCGTTTGGCAGACGGTGGCGCCAGAGAAAATTAACGAGAAATCGATTGCGGTATTACCATTCGAAAATCTGAGCGGCGACCAAGAGAATGCTTATTTCGCCATCGGAGTGCAGGATGAAATTCTTTCCGATCTCGCCCAAATCGCGGATTTGAAGGTGACCAGCCGCACTTCGGTGGGTCGTTACCAAAGTGGAACGCCGCGGAACCTGCGCGAGATCGCACAGTCGTTAGGTGTGGCCAACATCGTCGAAGGCAGTGTGCAGCGGGACGGGCCACGCCTTCGCGTGATCGCCCAGCTGATCGACGCTCGCACCGGGACGCATCGTTGGAGTAAAATCTATGACCGCAATATTGCGGACCTTTTTGCGATTCAGGACGAAATCGCGCAACAGATTGCGATTGAGTTGCAGGCAAAAATCGCGCCACAGGAAGAAGCCTTGATTGCAGAGAGGCCGACTTCCGATTTGACGGCTTATGCATTTTACGAGCGTGCGCGCGCGCTCGACATGACGGACCAGAAAGATCGAGAAAAGTGCGTGGTCCTGCTCGAGGAGGCGGTGCGGCGCGATCCAAATTTCCTTCTTGCGCATTGTTGGCTGGGAGAAGCTTATGTGCGTCTTTATGCGCAGCAGAATTTTTTGTCGAAAGATGAGCGAGTGCAAACCGCGGCCCGTGCCCGTGCGGCGATCGAAACGGCCCTGCGGCTGAGGCCGGATCGCGGCGAGCCGCATCTCGCGAGCGCGCAATATTTTTTTATCACATTTCAACCTCGTGAGGCTCGGCGCGAACTCGAGATCGCGTCACGTCTCATGCCTAACGACTCTGAAGCGCTTTTCCTCGAGGCGCGGCTCGATCGGATGGAGAACCGCTGGGATGAAGCCATCTCGAAAGCGAGACGCGCAGCTGATCTCGATCCGCAGCATGAATTCTTCGTCGTTTGGACTTCGGACACTTATCTCTCGCTGCGACGTTACCGAGAAGGCGAAGAATTTCTCCGTGAATTCAAAACGCGAAATCCTGCCGGCGTGAAAACGTTCGATTCGCAGCTTGCTCGTTTCAAACTAGCCGAAGGCAAGCTGGCTGAAGCCCTCACTCTGTCGCGTTACCCCACAAATGAGAACGGGCTGGAAGCGCAATTCTCCGCCGCGTTTTTTGCCAAAGATTATCCCACTGCGCTGCGCACCATCGCCGAAGCGCCGCCCGATTTAGTCGAGCAAACGTTTGGTCTCAAATCGCCCGATAGCTGTGCAGAAGCGCAGGTTTTTCTCGCACGCGGCGAACGAGAAAAGGCCCAGCGCATTTTTCAAAAACTCCGCCAATCCACAGAGGAACACTCCGTTAGCACACCGAAAAACGAGTGGTATTTTGTTGCCTGCAGCGGGTTCGACACGGCCTTGGGGCGAACCGACATAGCGATCCGTGAAGCGCGCAAGGCGGTGGAGATGCATTCGATCGCGCATGATCCGATCAACGGGACAAGCATGGTAATAAATCTCGCGATAGCATACGCGGCGGCGGGCGACCGCGAACACGCGCTGGAGCAACTCGAAATGCTGGCGAAAATTCCGTCGGATATTTCCTACGGCGAGCTGCGCTTCAATCCGGCGTGGGATTCGTTGCGCGGCGATCCGCGCTTCGAAAAAATCGTCGCTTCGCTCGCGACGATGTAATCATGGCCGTTGAGGTCAAAAAGAGATCCAACACGGGATCGCGCATGTCCTCTTCATCGACATCGTCGGTTATTCCAAGCTTTTGATTAATGAGCAGCGGACATTGGTTCGATACGCTCAATCAGATTGTCCGGGCGACAGACGAACTTCAAAGCGCGGCACAGCCGAACAGCCTCATCAAGCGCCCTCGATCTTCCAGTAAGCGAAGGACCGCTGCCTCCGAAAGTTTTGGGGCCGGAACTTAGTACGAAATACGCAAATCCGCCGGAAGTGAGCCGGTCGCGGCTGTCGCGCCAATCTCGCCACCTGCGGAGCCATTGGTTCCGACTTTCGCCGATGGCGGCGAAAGTGGCTGCTGGCCTTTGGATTTGAGCGAGTCGTTTAATGCGGGCAGATCCTGCGCGAGGAGTTGATCGAATTGTTTTGTCACCTCATCGAGTTCGCGTTTAAGCGTGTCAATGTAAGCGATCTGGTAGGCGGCCGGTTTGCCTTCGTAGCTCAGGATTGCTCCGTAAAGCTGGTCAGTGTGCTCACGCAAGCGTTCCTCGCCGGTGATAGCGCCACCCTCCGTTGTAGCGACGATTTTCTTTCGCATCGCGTCCACTTTTCCGTCGAAGTCCGAGATCTGCTTGCGAAGCGGATCGCCCTCCGGCACTGCGGCACCGGTCTGGGCAATCGCCTGGCGCAAGCCGATAATCCGATCCATGAGCGCGCTTTCATCGCCAAACAGCCCAACAACTCGAATCGCCGCGTCGAACTGCGCCTTGCGGTCTGCCGAGCTGAATTTTGCTCGGCGATCAAGACCGACCGTCAGTTTGGTGTCGTAAACCTTACCTGCTTTCGTCAGGCGCACAGTGTAATCACCGGGCACAAGCCGCGGACCGCGTATTCCCGCGACGGCGATTTGTGCGGCAGGCGGTACATGCGGCGGTTTCGCTCGCATCGTCCACATCACCCGATTCAATCCCGGGCGTTTGCTCGCCGGCAGTTCATCAACAACACGCCCGGATGAATCCAAAATTTCGAGCTTCATTTTTCCAAACAGATGCCGCTCGCGCTGATAATAGTTGATCACGGCGGCGTCAGGCGGATTCTCGCCAACGAAAACCGCGTCGCCATTGGCCCATCCACCCTGGCCCTCGATGCGTTGTTGGACCGGCCGCGCCGAAACGAACGCAATATCCTGCTTCAACAAATCCGGAGTCAACGCGCGCAGCGGCGTGATGTCGTCTATTATCCAGATCCCACGGCCATGCGTGGCGAGAACCAGATCATTGTCGCGCGGGTGAATCGCCAGATCGCGAACGGCAACGGCAGGAAAATGGTTGCCTTTAAATTGCGCCCAGGTTTTTCCGCCATCAATCGAAATCCACAGTCCGAATTCCGTGCCGAGGAAAAGGAGATCTGGCTTAACCAAATCTTCTTTAATCACATGCGCGTATCCGCGAACGCTTTTCGGGTCTTCAGGCGTAACGAGCGACGTCCAGGTCTTACCGTAATCGGTGGTCTTGAAAACGTACGGCGCCATGTCGCCAAAGGTATGCCGATCAAATGCGGCGTAAGCCGTTCCGGGATTGAAGTTGCTGGCCTGCACCCAGTTCACCCATGAGTTCTTCGGCAACCCGGGAACGTTGCCGCTGACGTTAGTCCAGGTTTTACCGCCGTCACGCGTGAGCTGAATGTTGCCATCATCAGTGCCGACCCAAATCACTCCCTTTTGCTTGGGCGATTCGCTGATGGAATAAATTGTCGTGTGCATTTCGGCCGACGAATTATCGACCGTCACACCACCGGATTGCTCTTGCTTTTGTTTTTCCGGATCATTGGTGGTCAGGTCAGGCGAAATGCGGTCCCACGTCTGGCCGTGATCGCGTGAGCGGAATAAAAATTGTGCGCCGATATAGATTGTTCCCTTCTCGTTAGGCGAAAGCGCGATCGGCGTATTCCAGTTGAACCGGAGTTTCTCATTGTAATTTGGCCGTGGCTTGATGTTGCGACCCTCATGTGTGTTGCGATTGACTCGGCCAATCTCGCCGCCCTGGTATTCCGCGTAGATGTAGTCAGGGTCAGCCGGGTCCTGGAACATCCAGAATCCATCGCCGCCGTACATATTTTCCCAACGATGATTGGTGATGCCGCCCGGGTATTGCGAATCACCCACCCACGAGCTGTTGTCCTGCAATCCGCCATACACCCGGTACGGATCCTTCTCGTCGATGCTCACATGATAGAACTGCGACACCGGCAGGTTTTCGCCTTTCCACCATTTGCTGCCGCCGTTGTACGAGTACCACATCCCGCCATCGTCTCCCGAGAATACGACTTGTGAGTTGGTCGGATCGATCCAGACATCGTGCGCGTCACCGTGGGCACCTTGGAAACCGCCCACTACAGAAAAACTCTTTCCGCCATCCTCGCTGACAATCAATGAACCATCGGGCTTGAACAGGCGGTCTGGGTTCTTGGGATCAACGATCAGGTTCGCGAAGTAGAAAGGACGCCACACCATCCACTGACTTTTGTCGCGTTTCTCCCATGTCGCACCGCCGTCGTCTGACACAAACAACGCGCTCTCTGGCGATTCCACGAACGCGTAAACGCGTTGTGATTTCGATGGTGCGATCGCCACCGCCAAACGTCCGTAAGGTTTCTTGGGAAAACCTTTATTGGCCTGCTCCGTAATCTCCGTCCAGGTGTTGCCGCCATCGGTCGAACGAAACAATCCACTAGCTGAAGGCTCCGTCGGTATTGCGCCGCCCGAGCGGTATTCCCAGCCTTTGCGTCGGAAATCCCACATTGCCGCGAACATGATGTCGGGATTGCTCGGATCGATATCAACGTCGGTGCAGCCGGTCGAAAGATTCGCGCCCTTGAGGACTTGCTGCCACGTCTTGCCGCCGTCGGTCGTTTTGTACAGACCGCGGTCAGGCGAATCACTCCACAACGCGCCCGGCACTGCGGCGAATACCGCGTCGCTGTTTCTTGGATCAACCGCAATTCGTGCGATGCGTTCCGATTTCTCCAAGCCAGCGTGCGACCACGTTTCGCCGCCATCGGTGGACTTGTAGATTCCGTCGCCAATGGAAACGCTGTTGCGCGTCCACGATTCACCAGTGCCGACCCAGACGTTTTTCGAATTCTTCGGATCGAGCGCGATCGCGCCGATCGATTGCACTGCTTGTTCGTCAAATATCGGGCGATACCGCGTTCCGCTATCGTCGGATTTCCAAATGCCGCCACTGGCCGAACCCACAAAGAGCGTGATCTTGCCCGACGGCTCGTGCGCTCCCGCAATACAGGAGATGCGTCCGCTCATTGCCGCCGAGCCGATGTTGCGGGCCCCAAGCCCGGAAATGCTCGCCGAATTAAATGGAGCGTCAGCTGCGTAAACAGGAATGGCGCAAAGAAAAAGCGACGCGAGGACGCATCGGACTTCAACAATATTACGTGCGAAATTCATAGAGGTGCTAATTCGGTGTTGCGGAAGCTCAGCGCTGTGGCTGGGGGACAGTTATTTGGCCAGGGAAATGAAATATCGTGTCATCCACCGGCACGTTGGCTTCGACTTTGTCGACGACGATCATTTGTTTGTCCGATGAGCCCTTTGTTCCGACCTCGATGGAGGTCGGAACAAATACGCCGCCGGCTTTTTCGTAATCGCCGAGGTCGGTCTCTATTTCTTCGTGCGCGCCGTGTCGTACTCGCTGGGTCACAATTCGGATCTCGAGGAAATGGTCAGGATCCAAATAGACAAAACTGACATCGCCGTTCTTTCGCACGACCTTCAGTTTGTGCGCGGGCGTCCCATCGACATCCTCGGTTCCGAGATATTCAACAGTGCTGCCCTTTGTTTTCCAATCGACCAACGGGCCATCAATCTCGGTATCTTCCACTAGCGCTTTGACGTCGTCGGCGGACATGCGCTCTGGATCTTTACGCCCGAAAAATGGCGAAACCTTCCATCCATCCTTCCCGTCATACGCCTCGATCTGAGTCATGCCCTGAAGCGAAGCCTCGGTGCGTACGTCGTCGGGGCGCTTTTTTGTTTGGAGATAGCCGAGCTCGATCAGGCCCTCCACTGGCACGAGCAACTTACCGGTTAAGCGCACCGTTTGGAGGTTGTTTAGCGCGGTCGCGCCGCCCTTGGCCTCGATGTTCTTTGCAACAAGTTCGTCCACAGTCGGCTGATTCGTTCCCTGCGCGAAAATTGCCGGAGTGCTGATCGCCGCAACGATGAGAGAAATTACAACACGTAGATGCATAAGTAGTTTCGGAGATAGAAATGAGACAGCGAAGCGCCACGGATATTCAAACGAAGCCGAAACGCAAGCGCTTCTCGAAGTAGAAAACGGGTTTGGAACTCCGCTAGCTGAGCGATGAGTCAGAGCAACGAATGAAGGTGATCTCGGCACGTTTGTGCAACTGCGGAGGGCGAATTTGAGATCGTTCATATCACTCCGCGCGTAGCGCCCGAATCGGATCAACGTGTGCGGCTCGCCGCGCGGGAACCAGACACGCAATCAATGCAATCGCCGCGAGCAGTACAGTTGAGCCCGCAAGCAGTGCCGGATTGTGCGCCGAAACTTCGTAAAGCTGCGTTGTCAGGAGACGGCCAAGGGCGAAGGCCGACACAATTCCGATCGCCAGCCCAATAACCACTGGTCTCATTCCCTGGTTCACAACCAAACGCAGGACGTCG
The DNA here is from genome assembly GCA_049791915.1 of Candidatus Udaeobacter sp. Lineage (GTDB taxonomy): Bacteria > Verrucomicrobiota > Verrucomicrobiia > Chthoniobacterales > UBA10450 > Udaeobacter. The sequence goes on along the minus strand of JBARAJ010000100.1, from coordinate 58,812 downwards.
CGCGTTTGCGCGCCGAGTGCCATCCGCACTCCGATCTCGCCGGTGCGTTGCTCAACGGTGTATGCCACTGCGCCATAGATCCCGATTGCTGCGAGCAACAAAGCAATGCCGGCAAAAATTCCGAGTAGCCAGGTCATCAGCCGAGTCTGGCCAAGGGCTTGTGCGACGATTTTGTCCATCGATTGCGGCAGCGCAATTGCAAGACCGGGATCAACAGTCGCCAGCGTTGAGCGCACCAATTTTGTGACGGCGTCCTCCCTTAAATTGCTGCGCACCACAATCGTCGGGAATGGGAAGTTTTCCTGGGCCCACGGACGATAAAATTCCATGTCGTCAGCCTCGTTGACCTTTCGCGAGCGAACGTCCCCGACGATGCCGGCGATCTCACACGGTGTGCCGGAACTCGTGACCAAGAGCGTTTTGCCAATCGGATTTTCGTCGCCGAAAACCTTCTTCGCCCCTGACTGACTGATGAGAACAACGTTCTGATGATTGGCGGTATCGTGCTCATCGAAATCGCGTCCTGCCAGAACAGGAATGCCCCAGGTCTTGAAATAACCAGGCGAAACATCGTGACTTTGGGCCGTCGCCCGCTTGTCCACCGGCAACACCTCGCCATCAGCGCGCGAATAAAGCGTCGCGCCGCCGCCGCCAGCCAGCAGCGGAATATCGCCGCTAACAGTGACACTCTCAAAACCTGGAACCGCTCGTAACGAGGCGAGCAATCGTTCTACGAAACGCTGACGCGTCTCGATATCAGAATACTGTGCCGTCGGCAGAGTGACGAAACCAACCCAAACATTTCCGTAGTGGTAGCCGACGTTTTGTTGATTAAGACGTACAAAACTCGCGACCAACAATGCGGCACCGGCAAGCAGCGTCACCGAGAGCGCGACTTGCGCGCCCACAAGGATTTTCCGGAAGCGCTGTTGTCTCACGCTGCCACTCACCCCGCGGCCGCCTTCCTTAAGCCCATCTACCAGGTCGCCATGAGAGCTTTGAAGTGCAGGATAAATTCCTATCAGCAGCCCAGTCAAAATCGACAGCGCAACCGTGAAGCCGAGCACGGGAAAAGAGAGGTTAACGCGTGTGTTGGGATCGAACGGCAGAAAATTCGCAGCCATTTTCGGAACCAGCGGGACCAACTGCCAGGCCAGCACGGCACCCAGGATTCCGGCGAGAAGACTCACTAGCAAACTCTCAAATACGAACAGCCGGACGATGTTCGTGCGGGACGCGCCAATCGCCATTCGCAACGCGATCTCACGCCGGCGACCGCTGAACCGGACCAACAGCAGATTTGCAACATTGCTGCAGGCGATGAGCAAGACAAAAGCCACCGCGGCGAACAGCGTCGCAAACGCGGGGCGCAAATTTCCGCTCATATCTTCCGGAAGCGTCTTTAACGTCGTAGTTAACCCGCTATCGATCTTACCGGGAAATTCACTGCGATAGCTCTGATCCAGCGCAGGTAGTGCGACTCGCGCTTGCTCTACGGTCATTCCCGTCCTCAACCGCCCTACGACGCGCAAAAAGGTAGTGCCGCGCATCATTCGCTCATATGTGAAACCGGGAATCACGTACGGCTTGGTTGTCCAGACCTCGGCGTTCGGACCGACCCAGGCAAACGGCAGGTTCGGCAACACGCCAACAATCGTGTGCGCCACGCCGTCGAGGGTGATGCTGCGGCCAAGGACGCTCGGGTCTCCGCCCATTCGTTTCCGCCAGAAATTTTCCGTGACCATTGCCACATCGGCGCCTTCCTCTTCGTTAGGCAAAAAGTTGCGGCCACGAATCGGATGCACACCGAGCATGTCGAAATAGTTCGACGTCACTCTGCCGCCGAACAGTTGCACAGCGTCGCCAAGTCCCGTCAACGTGAACGCAAACAGATTTTCGGCAGCGAGCTCGTCGCAAATTGTCTGGCCGGTGCGATAGTGCTGAAACCGCGGTAGCGACAGGGGAAGGTCGACCAGCTTACCGTCCGGGGCGTTGGAAAAGAAGTGCACAACGCGTCGCGGTTCTTTAAATGACAGACCCCGCAGGAACAAATCGTTGATCAGGCTAAAGATTGCCGTGTTCGCACCGATAGCGAGCGCGAGCGTAACCACGGCGATGATGGTAAACCCTGGCGTTTTAGCCAGCGTCCGGAGCGCGTATTTGAAGTCGGAGATCATAACGATTTATCGGGAATTGGACAGCATTTGAGTGATCATTCGGCGCGAAGTGCGATAACGGGATCAATGCGCGACGCGCGACGCGCGGGCAGCCAGCACGCGATCATCACTGCAATGCCCAGCACAATCGCCGCGCAAATGCACGCGATCAGACTTGGCGCCGGCATTTCGGCCCATTGATTTCGGACCAGGCGCACCACTCCATACGTCGCGAGCGCACCAGCAGTGAAACCTAACAAGAGCAACGCTGCGCCTTGTTGCGCGACGAGCTGAATGATCTGGCGCGCGGTGGCGCCAAGCGCGCTGCGGATGCCGAACTCGCGTTCGCGTCGCGCGACCTGGAGCGCGAGCAAGCCATACAAACCAATGGCAGCCAGCACGAGCCCGACGACTCCGAACGATGAAACGAGAACGAAAATGAATCGCTCGGTCGTGCGGGAGCGCGCTGCGGCATCTTCGAGTAAGAGAAAATTGTAGGCGGCGAGGTTGGGATTCGCGCGGGCCAGCGCGTCGCGGATCGTTGGCTCCGTCACTGCGCGGCCATCAGTGTGCAGAACGAAGGTGATGTCTTCAAGCGGTGTCGTAGCGTGCACGAGCATTTGCGCGAGTGGCCGCGCGATCATTCCGACCACTTCGCCGTCGCGCGGGTCGGCGATCGCTTTCATATCGCCGACGACGCCGACAATCGTGAACCAGGGGCGAGTTCCATCGAGTCGTCCCCAACGGAGGCGTTTGCCGATCGGCGAATCGTTAGGCCAAAAACGTTTCGCGATGCTTCGGCTGATAATGCAGACGAGCGTTGCGTCGGCTGTGTCGCTGGCGTTGAAGTCGCGGCCTTGTAAGAGCGGCTGGCCGATGCTTTGGAAGTAACCAGGCACGGGAAGCCGCGAGTAGGCCGTGTACACTCCACGCGGCTCGGGTGCGGGAGCGCCTTCTGCGTTGAAAGGCATCAGTGTCCATGGCGCGTCCATAGGCGACGGCGACACGACCGTGGCGGATTTCACTCCGGCCACTGCCTGCAGTTGCGCGAGCGAAGCTTCGAGCACGTTCTGTTTCGCCGCGGCGGTGATGAAGAATTGGTCAGGAACGGTAACGCTGAAGGCGAGGCGGTTCTTCGTCTCAAAGCCCCATGGCTCCTCTGTCAGTTTCCGAAAATATTGCGTCGCGGTGACGCTGGCGGTGAGCAGCGCAGCGGCAATCGCGAGCTCGATCACGACGAATGAACCCAGCAATCTCCGCGCACTGCGGTCGAGTGTTGCGCCGCGTGACGTAACGCTCATTGCACCGCGCAAATCTGTGCGCGCTGCTCGCAGCGCGGGTAGCAAACCAAAACCCAAACCGACCAGCGTCATTACACCGGCAGCGAAAGCGAACACGGGCAGATCAAGTCGTGCCGCGTAGTCGAATTCGCGCATCGCGCTGCCCGTCGCGTCCGCGCCTTCCGGGCTCAGCGCGAACAGCATTGGCGTGATCCAGAATGCGATGAGCAGACCAACCGCGGTTCCGGCCAAAGCGAGCAAGAGTGCCTGGACGAGCTGCTGTGTGACGAGTCGTCGCCTGCTCGCCCCAAGCGCTGCGCGTAACGCGAACTCCCCTTCCCGCTCGATGACGCGGGCGAGCAGAAGACCGGCGAAGTTAGCCGCGGCAATCAATAGCGCGCAAATGGCAGCCCCGACAACGACGAGAATCTTGGGCCGCAAATCCATGACAAAACTTTCGCGCAAGGGCGGAATGTAAGCGGCACGCACGTTCGCCGGATTCGGATCGTCTCGGTTGATCCTTGCGCACATGCGCTTCACAGCTTCCTCTGCTTTCACCGGCGTGACGCCGGGACGCAGTCGCGCGAGGCCATAGAGATAATGGTTGTTGATCGTCACCGGATTATCAGGCTCAAGCGCAAGCGGCAGCCACAAACTCGCGCGATACGGATGCCGGAATGCTTTCGGCATCACACCGATGATCGTCCGTGGTGTTCCATCGATCACGATCGTGCTGCCGAGCACGTCGCCTCGTGAATTCAGCGTGTTGCGCCAAAAGTCGTCGCTAATGATGACGACGTTCGTTGCTTTACCGCTCCCCTCTTCTGTGGTGAAGTTGCGGCCCTGCGACGGCGGTAATCCGAGGACATCAAAAAAGTTGTAGGTGACAAGCGCGGCGGGGACGGTTTGCGCCGGCGAACCGGCCTTTGCACTAACGACTGAGGCGCCGCCAGTTCCACCGGCAACATCTTCGAAAATATCCCGCCCGAACTCGCGGAACCGCGCAACCGTGCGGTCGCTCAGGTTCAACGTTCCCGAACGCGCGCCGTTTTCATCCAGGGCCTCGTAAATTCTAACGAGTCGTTCCGCATTCGGGAAAGGCAATGGGCGCAGGAGCACGCCTTCGACGACGGAAAAGATGGCAGTATTTGCACCAATCCCGAGCGCGAGCGTCAAGACAGCGACCAGAGTGAACCCCGGCGATTTGCGAAGTTGGCGAAAAGCGAGTTTTAGATCATTCATGTTACTCGGTTCGTAGAGCGTCCATTGGATCGACACGCGAAGCTCGCCATGCCGGAATCACGCAGGCGCACAACGCCGCAACGCCAAGAACGGCGACGCCGGCGGTGAAGCTGGTTGCGTCGAGTGGGCTGATTTCAAACAGCAGACTGGAAAGAGTGCGTGTAAGAGCGAGCGCTGCGCCGACCCCGAGCAGCGATCCTGCTGCAACGAGAACGAAGCCTTCGTGCAGCACGCCGGAAATGACGCGCCCTCGCGTTGCCCCGAGCGCGATGCGAATGCCGAATTCGCGCGTTCGTTGCGACGTGGTGTAGGAGATCACGCCATAAATGCCGATTGTCGCGAGCAGCAGGCCGAGAACCGCGAACGCGCCCAAGAAGAAAAGCGTGTAACGCCGTGGAGCGACGGATGTGGCGAGCATTTCCTCGACGCTGCTGATTTCCTGGACCGGTTCGTTAGGTCGGATGCGGTGAATGCAATCGCGGAGACCACTTCTTAGGCCGATCGAATTTCCATCGCTGCGGACGAGGAGATTCATCGCCGACATGTCGTGATAGGTCTCGTCCTGAAGATATGGGAGATAAACCGCAGGCGCCGTCGGACCATCCAGACTTCCGTGCTTCATGTTACCCACGACGCCAACGATTTCGCGCACGCGCGGCACGTCGTTGCTCGTTCGTCGGCCCGGCCCGGTGTAGTTAATTCCGATACGTTTCCCAATTGGATTTTCGCCGGGCCAGAATTGCCGCGCAGCTTCTACGTTGATGACGGCAACCGCGGGCGCGGCAGCGTTGTCGTGTTCGTTGAAAGAGCGACCGGCGAGCACCGGATCGCCAACAGTTTGAAAGAAATCTGCGCTTACCCAAGAGCCGTCGATTGTCGGCAAACGTGCAGGATCGTTCGCGCGATCTTCAAACATCAGGCTCGCGATCGCAGCATCGCGACCAGGCCGCCAATCAGACAATGCGACTGAATGCACGCCCGGCAGCGATGACGCTTCTCTTAGAACACTTTGCCAGAATGGCACGTTCTTCGTCGCGTATTGGCGAATGCCGTCTGGATCATTCGGTGGCGAATCGCTTCGTAAGTAAACGCGAAGCAAAGATTGCGCTTGGAAACCGGGATTCACGTGCATGACGCGCCAGAAGCTGTGCAGCAGCAGGCCAACGCTGACGGTCAGCACAAGCGAACACGCGATCTCCGCGATAACGAGCACGGATAGGGATGACCGACGGCGTCCGCCTGTTGCCAGATCACGCGGGCGCAATGCAGAAGAGAGATCAAGGCGCAAAAAGTTCAGCGCTGGTATCCAGCCGAACAGCAGCGTCGTCGCGACGGTAATCAGCAGGGTGACCAACAGCGCCGGCGCATTCAAGTGCACCGCATCGAGTCGCGGCAACGGGAGGTTCGGAATTGTTGTTAACACGCGAAGAAGGCTCCACGCGAACGACAGGCCGGCGGCGCATCCGATGGCGCTGAGCAACATTGCTTCAATCACGAGCTGTCGCCCTATTCGCGCGAAACTCGCGCCGAGGCTCAAGCGCAGAGCCATTTCGCCCTGGCGTCTCACGGCGCGTGCAAGCAATAACGCCGCTACGTTGATGCATGCGACGATCAGGATCAGCGCCGCCGCCGCCTGTGTGGCGAACAACGCCACGCGCACGTTTCCGACCAGGTCGTCTTTAAGGGGGACCAATTGCACGCGGACATCGCCCGCTTGTTCCGGTGCGCGACGCAAGATCGCGGTCAGATCTTCCTCCGCCATCGCTGGAGTTACGCCATGGCGAAGCTCACCGATCACGCGCAGAAATTTATTGCTCCGCCACTGCATAAATGGCCAGCTCGGGTTCGTCGTCAGCTTGGGCCAAACATCTGTATCAGGAAAAAGATCGGACATCGGCGGAAGCACGCCGATGATCGCGACGCTGTCGTCTTGCAGACGAATCGTGCGGCCGATAACATGTGGATCGCCGCCAAGCTGATTCTTCCAGAAGTGATACGACACGACCATGACGTCGTTTTCCAAGTAAGTGTACTCTCGCGGCTCATACAGACGGCCGAGATATGCATGCACACCAAGGGTCGCGAAAAAATCTTCCGAGACGCCGGTGCAAGTGACCAGCTTCGGTTCGCCCTCGCCCGTCCAGGTAAACGTGAACCGCGGCAGATATTCAGCGATGTGCGCAAACGATCGGTTCTGGTCGCGGTAGTCGAGGTAATCGGGACCGGACGCGGCGATTTGCCGTTGCCCCGTAGACTCAGAGCTCTCCCAGATTGCGTAGAGGCGAGCGGAATTCGCGTATGGCAAAGGCTGGAACAAAATATTCTGCACCACGCTGAAGATCGCCGTGTTTGCACCGATCCCGAGCGCGAGCGTGAGGACAGCGACCAGAGTGAACCCGGGCGATTTGCGAAGCTGGCGAAAAGCGAGTTTTAAATCATTCATGTCACTCGGTGCGGAGGGCTTGAATCGGATCAACCCGTGCGGCACGTCGCGCCGGGAGCAAACATGCAATGAACGCTGTGGCCGCGAGCAAAAGCGTTGCGCCGCCAAGCAGCGCCGGGTTGTGCGCCGAAACTTCGTAGAGTTGCGACGCAATCAACCGGCCGAGCGCAAACGCCGAGATAATCCCGATCGCTAGTCCGATCACAACGGGTTTCATTCCCTGGTTTACGACAAGTCGGAGCACGTCGTCCGTTTGCGCGCCGAGTGCCATACGAAGACCAATTTCTCCAGTGCGTTGCTCGACCGTGTAAGCGACGGCGCCATAAATTCCAATGCTGGCGAGCAACAAGGCGACGCCGGCGAAAATTCCGAGAAGCCACATCATCAAACGTGCTTGCCCGAGCGCTTGCGCGACGACCGCGTCCATGGTTTGCGGCACTGCAATCGCCAGGCCTGGATTCACTTTCGTGAGCGCGGATTGCACCAGCTTGGTCACGGCATCCACTTTTAGATTGCTGCGGACAGTGATGTTAACGAATGGGAAATTATCTTGCGCCCACGGCCGATAAAATTCCATACCCGGCGCCTCGGCCACCTCCACCGAGCGCACATCGCCAACGATTCCGACAATTTCCCACTGCACACCGACTGCGAGCAAAGTCTTTCCGATTGGATTCTCACCTGGATAAAGTTTTTTCGCACCGGCCTGACTGATCAGACAAACTTTCTGTGCGTCGGCGGTGTCGTACTCATTAAACTCGCGGCCAGCCAGGAGCGGCACTCCCCAGGTCTTGAAATATCCGGCAGCAATCTCGTGACCGGGCGCGATCTCGCGCTTCTCGACTGGCGGAACATCGCGATCGCCCCGCGCATAAAGATAACGACTGAAGCCAACCAAAGGAATATCCCCGCTGACAGTCGCGCTCTCGAGACCCGGAACACTTCGCAACTCATGGAGTGTTTGTTCAACAAAACGTTGACGCGCCGGAGGGTCGGGATACTGCGAGGTCGGCAGTGTAACCGCACCCGTCCAAAGATTCTGGGAGCGGAAGCCTATGTTCTGCTGACTCAAGCGGATGAAACTCGTGATGAGCAGCGCAGCGCCGGCCAACAGCGTGACCGAGAGCGCGACTTGCGCGCCGACGAGGATTTTGCGGAAGCGCTGTTGGCGCACACTGCCGCTTGTGCCGCGGCCGCCTTCCTTCAACCCGTCAATCAAATCGGCGTGCGAACCCTGAAGCGCCGGATAAATTCCCATCAAGACACCAGTCAAGATCGACAATCCAATCGCGAATAGTAGAACTGGAATCGACAAACTGGCCGCGGTTCCGGTTTCCAACGGAAGAAATTTGGATGCCATGCCCGGGACTAACGGCACCAAATGCCAGGCGAAGAGCGCACCGCCCGCTCCCGCAATCAGACTCACCATCAAACTTTCGGCAACGAACAAACGGACGACGCTCGTGCGCGAAGCGCCAATCGCGATTCGCAATGCGATCTCGCGCCGGCGCCCACTGAAACGAACGAGCAATAGATTGGCAACATTGCTGCAAGCGATCAGCAAAACGAAACTCACCGCGGCGAAAAGTGTAGCGAAACCCGCGCGGAAATTCCGGGTAACGTCTTCAGGCAAAGTCCGCAGCGTCGTGACGAATGCGCTATCGATGTTGTTCGGATATTGGGCACGATAGCTCTGTTCCAACGATGGCAATGCGGCGCGCGCTTGTTGAACGGTCACCCCTGGTTTCAATCGTCCAACTGCGCGCAGAAAAAAGGCGCCGCGCATAATAGCCTCATGACTGAAGCCGGGAATCTGAAAAGGTTTCGTCGTCCAAACTTCCACGATCGCGCTCGACCCGACCCACGAGTTCGCCCCGAACCACCTTGCCGGCATATTTGGCATAACGCCAACGATTGTGTGGGGCGTCCCATCGAGCGTGATGCTCCGCCCAATCACATTCGGATCGCCTCCGAGGCGTTCCTGCCAGAAATTTTTCGTCACCAATGCGACATCGGCGCTTTCCTCTTCTTCCGGCAGAAAAGCGCGGCCAAGAATTGGGCGAACGCCAAGAACATCGAAATAGTTGGAGGTCAATCGGCCGCCAAATATTTGGACAGGATCGCCAAGTCCGGTCAGCGTGAACGCAAAGAAATTCTCCGCAGCGAAACCGTCAAAAATCGTCTGACCGTCGCGATAAAGTTGGTAACGCGGGGCCGATATTCCGACATCCGCCAAATCGCGCACCTTGTCGCCGTTGTCGAGGTGAACAATGCGCGACGGTTCCTTGAACGGCAGCCGGCGCAGAAAAAGATCGTTGATCAAGCTAAAGATCGTGGTGTTCAGCCCGATCCCGAGCGCCAACGTGATGACAGCAATCAAAGTGAACGCAGGCGATTTGCGGAGCTGGCGCAAAGCAAACTTCAGATCATTCATATCACCCGGAGCGTAGTGCCTGAATCGGATCGACAAGCGTGGCGCGGCGCGCCGGAATCAAACAGGCGAGCAGCGCGGCGACAGCCAGAACGATCGCGGTCGCGCCCAGCAACAACGGATCGTAGGGTGAAATCTGGTAAAGTTGAGCCGCCAGCAAACGGCCCACGGCAAAGGTTCCGGCCAGACCAAAAATCAAACCGAGGATGACCGGATTCATCCCCTGCCGTACGACCAGACTCAATACATCCTGGGTCTGCGCACCCAGCGCCATACGCACACCAATCTCGCTGGTGCGCTGCTCGACGGTATAAGCAACGGCGCCATAAATTCCAACGACTGCGAGGAGCAATGCGATGCCGGCGAAAACACCGAGAAGCGCCATAGTCAACCGCTCCTGGCCGAGCGACTGCGTCACGATCGCATCGAGCGTGCTTGGTTGCAGAATCGGCAGTCCGTTGTCGATCTTGTTCAAGGCCGCCCGAACAATTCCCGACGTCGCCTCAGGTTTGGTTGTGGTGCGCACGAGGACACTCAGAAACGGAGTGCTTCGCTGCGGCCACGGCCGGTAAAATTCGACGTCGTTCGCTTTGGCGAGCTGTAGTGAGCGGACGTCGCCAACGACGCCGACCACCTCCGACGGAAGTCCGTTGCCGTTGTCGGTGCCGAAAAGGATTTGGCGGCCAATCGGATTCTCGTTAGGGAAAAGTTTCTTCGCGGTCGAATTACTCAGGATCACGACCAGTGGTGAATCCAGCTTGTCCTGTTTCGTGAAGTCACGGCCGGAAAGGAGCGGAATGCCGAGCGTGCGAAAATATCCGGGCAAAATGCTTCGCGTGAGCCCAAGCTGCCGTTGATTTACCGGCACGGGGTTTCCATCCGCACGCGCGTACGGCGCGCCAGAATAATTTCCGGAGAGCGGGACAGCATCGACCATCGATACGGCTTCGACGCCGGGAGCAGTCTCAAGTTCCGTCTGCAATCGCTCGGCAAAGCGCCCAAGCGACGCGGGATCGGGATATTGAGCCGGAGGCAATCCGATGCCTCCGGTCCAGACACGTTCTGAACGAAATCCCACTTCCTGTCGACTGAGTCGCACGAAACTGGAAACCAACATACCCGCTCCAGCCAGAAGCACGACCGACAATCCGACTTGCGCCGCGACCAAACCGCTGCGGAAACGATGTTGACCGCGACTGCCGCTCGTTCCGCGTCCGCCTTCCTTGAGTCCATCGACGAGATCGGCGCGCGAACTTTGCCACGCCGGATAGAGGCCCATTAGCAGGCCGGTGATGAGCGATAGTCCCAGTGTGAAAATGAGCACGGGCAATTGCAGCTTTACTTCGCTTTGGAGCGGAATGTTTTGACCAGCCAGTTTCGGAACGACCGACACCGTCCAGAGCGCGAGGCACAATCCGATCGCGCCTGCGATGACACTAACCAGCGTGCTCTCGAATACGAATAACCGGACAATGCCGCGCCGTTCGGCTCCGAGCGCCATGCGCAACGCAATCTCGCGTCGGCGGGCGGTGAAGCGGACCAACAGTAAGTTTGCGACATTGCTGCAGGCGATGAGCAGCACCGCACCGACTGCGGCCAGCAAAGTGATAAAAGCCGGACGCAAATTTCCGGTCACGTCCTCTGAAGCAGAAATCAAAACCGACGCCCAACTGTTGTCCGCAGTTTCGGGATGTTGCTCGCGGTAACTCCGCTCTAAAGCGGGCATGGCCGCCTGCGCCTGGGCGAGTGCCACACCAGGTTTTAATCGAGCGATGCAACGCATAAAGCTGACGCCGCGCATGAGGCGATCTTTGGTAATGTTGGACGGTTCGAACACTTTGTTGGCGAAAATCTCAGCGTCCCGCCCAAACCACGAGATCGGCAAATTTGGCAGGACACCCACGATAGTAGTGGGCACACCGTTGAGCGTAATAATCTGGCCCAGCACCCTCGGATCGGAATTAAGACGTTTGCGCCAGAAACTTTCTGTCACCATCACGACGTCGCCTTTTGTGTCTTCCTCCGGCAGAAAATTGCGTCCAAGAATCGGATGGATCCCGAGCAGTTCGAAATAGTTTGCCGTTATCTTACCTCCGAGGAGTTGGGCCGGCTCGCCCATTCCGGTGAGGATAAATCCATTGCCCGAATCGGCTGCAATAGTCGAAAAGACATTTTGCCCGTCGCGATAATGCCAAAACTTCGGCACCGAAAACGGCAGTTGCTTCAAGTCGCGCTCTTTTGCTTCACCATAAATGCGCACGACACGCTCCGGCTCGGAAAAGGGCAGGCCGCGCAGGAAAAGGTCCTGTATTAAACTGAAAATAGCGGTGTTCATGCCGATGCCGACTGCGAGCGTGAGCACCGCGAGAAAAGTAAATCCGGGTGACTTGCGGAGCTGGCTGAGAGCAAAGCGTAGATCGTTCATAAACAATTATTCCGCCCGCAATGCCACCACGGGATCAACGCGTGTGGCGCGGCGCGCTGGTAGCCAGCAGGCGATGAGCGCAACCATCGCGAGCACGAACAAAGCGAAGGTCAAAGCCAGCGCATCGGATCCGCCCACGCCATAAAGCACACTCTGCAGAACGCGACTGACGCCGACCGCACCGAGCAATCCGATAATCAGGCCGCAAACGACGAGGAGTATTCCCTGGCTGAGAACGAGACGGAAAACATCCCCACGTTGCGCCCCGAGCGCGAGACGGATGCCCAGTTCGCGTGTGCGCTGGGTAACTGTCAGGGCCATCACCCCATACAATCCGACGCTGGCTAGCACCAGCGCGATAAGGGCAAACTCGCCGAGCAGCGACATCATCATGTGACGGGAGCCAAGACTTTTCGCGATGTTGCTTTCCATCGTTGAAATGTCCGCAAAGGCCTGGTCAGGATCGAGGTCGTGGAGTTCGCGTTTGATTGCCGGCACGAGCGCGAGCGGATTACCGGATTTTACCCGCACCAAGAGCATGTTGCCGCGGTTCGCCACCTGGTCGGCGGCGAAAGTCATTTGGGGCCAGCGATATTGCTCTACGTTATCTTCGCCGGGCGCTTCGTTGCGCGTGCGCGGAACCACGCCCACAATCGTCAGTGGAGGCGGATTCTTTACGTCGGTTCGGTTGTCATCGATCTGCTGGCCAGTAGGATCTTTGCCGGGAAAATATTTTTGCGCGAGCGTTTCGTCGATGATGACCACTCGCGGGCGGCCTGCGCGATCATCCGCGGTGAAGGCGCGTCCGCGCAGCAACGGCATTCCCATCACACGAAAATAATCGGGCGTTACGTGGTTTACTTCCGCCTCCGGTCTTTCTCCGGGGGAATAAGGCGGCGTGCCGGTGAGATGAAATGAACTGTCCCATTCGTTGTTATCAAAAGGGATGTTCGAGCCCAGCGCAGCGGCTTCGACGCCGGGAAGCGAGCGAATTCGTTCAATAAGCTGATCATTAAAGCGCACGACCTTTTCGTCTGTGTCATAGCGCGCCTTCGGCAACGAAACGTCGGCCACCAAAATATTTTCCGGGTTGAATCCGAGCGACGCGTTTTGCGCATTGTGAAAACTTTTCAGGGTTAATCCCGCCCCGAGAAGCAGGAGCAACGCGAGGGCGACCTGCGCTACGACCAAGCCGGATCGCACACGCTGACGCTGCGTGCCATCGCTGGTTCCGCGGCCGCCTTCGTGCAGCGAGAGCGTGAGCGAAGCGACGCGTGAGATCCGCAGTGCTGGCCAAATGCCGACTAATACGCTGGCGCCGACCGCCACCGCCGCTGTGAACGCAAGCACTTTCAAATCGAGATTGGCTTCCTGGAAGCGAGTTGCATCAGACGGAGCAAAACTGGCAGAATGGCCCGGCGCCATTGCCTTGATAGCGTCGAGCCCCCAAAGCGCGAGAAGGACGCCCGCGATGGATCCGAACACGGCCAGGATCGCGCTTTCGATAAACACCTGCTTGGCGAGTTGGCGGCGACTTGCGCCAAGAGCGGCCCGCACAGCCAGTTCGCGGTCGCGGCCGAGCGCGCGCGCCAGCTGCATGTTTGCGACGTTGGCGCAGGCGATGAGAAGCACACAGGCGACTGCTGCCAGGAGCAGTGTCACGCCGTGTTTGTAATCCTTCACCGCAGAATCGAGAAGGACGAGTGCCGTGACGCGGCGTCCTGTGTTGGAATCGGGATAGCGACGTTCAAGCTCCGCGGCGATGGTATTCAAATCAGCCGTCGCCTGGGCGAGTGTCACATTCGGTTTGAGCCGGCCAAGCGCGGAAAATCCAGGATGATTCCGGCGGTCGAGGTAATCCTTGTCCGCGCGAAAATCTTCCAGCGGAACGTAAACCTGCGCTTTTCTCGCTAACTGAACGTTCGATGGAACCACGCCGATGATTTCGCGCTGCACACCATCGAGCGTGATGGATTGCCCGATTGTGTTACGCGAACCGCCGAAGCGGCGTTTCCATAATCCATCGGAAATGAGTGCGACTTTTTTGCTATGCGGCACATCGTCTGACTCACGAAAATCGCGTCCCATTTGCGGCGGTACGCCTAGGACGGAAAGAAAATTGTAGGTCACGCGCGCGAGGCCGACACGCTCCGCTTCGACATCGCTGGTGGCAGCGGACAGATTCGTATCGTCACGGCGGAACAGAGCGAGATCAGTGAAACCGCGCTGGCTGGCGCGCCAATCAAGATAATTCGGCAGGCAAACCGAACCGGAATCGAAGATACTTGTGCGCTCGCGAACGAGCACGAGACGATCCGGTTGCGGATAAGGCAGGGGCCGCAGGAGCACGGCGTTGATGACACTGAAAATCGCAGTGTTGGCACCAATGCCGAGCGCGAGCGTAAGAATGGCAATAAACGTGAAGCCCGGATTCTTGAGGAGCTGACGTAAGCTGTAGCGAATATCGTTCATTATCATTCTGCGCGGAGCGCGTGGATGGGATCGACGAGAGTCGCGCGACGCGCCGGAATAAGGCAGGCGACAAATGCAACTGCGATCAGGATTAGAGTGACACTCAGCATCGTTCGCAGATCGGTAGCGCCGATGCCGAAGAGGAAGCTCTGGAGTAAACGCGAGCAGACAAATACGCCCATCAATCCGAGGACCAAACCAGCTCCGACAAAGCGCATTCCCTGCAGCACAATCAGTTGCAAGACATCAGATCGCTGCGCGCCAAGGGCGATCCGGATGCCGATCTCCTGAGTGCGCTGGGTTACCGAATAACTCATCACGCCGAAAATTCCTGCGGCGGCAAGCAGCAACGCGATTACTGCAAACAAAGTCACCAGCATCGCATTCAGCCGAGGCTGAGCGACCGACCCCGACATGTAATCAGCGAGCGTGCGCGTCCGGTAAACCGGGACGTCCTTATCGAGATCGGCAATAGTACGGCGCAAAGCCGCCGTTAAGGATTGCGGATCGATCTCAGTCCGCACGAAGATCGACATGGATTGAATGGCGAACTGTTGATGCGGAATGTAAATCTGCGGCTTCGGCGGCAGGCGCAAACTGATCAAGTGCATGTCCGCAACCACGCCGACGATTTCGCGCACCGGCGGTTTGCCAGGATCAATCGATCCGTTGGGGATGATGCGTTTTCCAATCGGATCTTCGCCTGGGAAAAATTGTTTCGCGAAGCTCTCCGACACAATCACCACCGCCGGCGCAGTTCGATCATCGCGATCGTTAAAGGCCCGGCCGCGCCGGATGGCTATATTCATGGCCCGGAAATAATCGGGCGTGACTACATTGACCTCCGCGACTGGTTGTTGACCAGCAGGCACAGGGCGCTCTTCTACGTTGAATGTGAAACCAATCTCGCTGCCGCTGAGTGGAATCCACCAGGCTGCTCCGGCTGATTGCACGCCAGGGAGAACCGCGACGCCATCGAGCAATTTTTTGTAAAACGCGGCCGCTTGTTCTGGTTTTCCGTAGCTTGTGTCAGGAAGCGCAACCCTCGCGGTAATCACATTGTTTGTATCGAACCCGGCTGGAACTTTCTGCAGACGAACAAAGCTTTCGACGAGCAAGCCTGCGCTCGTAAGCAAAACGAGTGCGAGCACGACCTCGATAACTACCAGCGCAGCGCGCGTGCGGCGACTACCAGCGCCTTCGCTGGATCCGCGAGAAGCTTCATTGAGCGACGTTGCGAGATTGGGACGCGACCCGCGCCACGCCGGCAGCAGACCGGCGGAAATTCCGACGCCAAGACTGACAATTCCGGTAAACGCGAGAACGCGAGGATCCGGCGAAATCTGATCAATGCGTGGAATACTCGGCAGAAAAGCTTTCAGTGAATCAATTCCCCAAATCGAGATAAGTAATCCGGCGAGACCACCAACGCTGCCGAGCAGAGCGCTTTCAACCACTAATTGCCGGATAATCTGCCATCGGCCCGCACCGAGTGCGGCGCGAATGCTGATCTCGCGATGACGCGAAAGTGAGCGCGCCAGCAACAAATTGGCTACATTGACGCAAGCAACGAGCAAGACGCAGCCGGCCATCGCGCACAACATCAGCAAGGCGGATCGTGTGCTGCCGATCATCGCGCTGAGCTCCGGAATAACTTTCGCGCCCGTATACAGTTTGCTGTCCGGATATTGGTGACGCCATTCCGCGGTAATAGTCTCGATGTTTGCTTGTGCCTGTTGAATCGATACACCGGGCTTTAGTCGCGCGATGCACCGGAAAAAATCATTGTCGCGTTGCTCCGCCATTGGAGGGCCAGCATCTTTCGATTCGCGCAAGCTCGATATCGATATCCAAAGCTCCGGAGGGTTCGATCCGATCGGGAACGCGAATCGCGGCGGCATGACGCCGATGATCTGGAATTGTTGACTATCGAGGGTGACACTCTTGCCGATCACGCCGCGATCACCGCCGAATCGCCGTTGCCACAAATCGTGGCTCAAAATGACGACATGATTTCCAGGTTGATCTTCGCTAGGCAAAAAGGCGCGCCCGAGGACCGGTTGGATCCCGAGAAGTGAAAACAAATCAGCCGAGACCGATTCGCCTTGTATGTGCGTCGCTTCGTTAGCGTCAGTCAGGGTGCTGACGCTT
The DNA here is from genome assembly GCA_049791915.1 of Candidatus Udaeobacter sp. Lineage (GTDB taxonomy): Bacteria > Verrucomicrobiota > Verrucomicrobiia > Chthoniobacterales > UBA10450 > Udaeobacter. Next base: position 42,212 of record JBARAJ010000100.1, on the reverse strand, counting down.
TGATTTGTATAAACCGCGACGCGATCGAAAACCGTGTTCTGATCTCGCCAATCGACGTAATCGAGATACGAAATGGAGTAAATCTGTGTTCCGGGATCGGCATTCTCGCGAGTATCGTATTCACCAATGGCGACGAGATTTTGCGGATCGCGGAACGGAAGGGGCCGCAGCAAGACGGCATTGAGGACACTAAAGACTGCGGTGTTTGCGCCGATACCAAGAGCAAAGGTCAAAATAACGATCGCCGTGAAAAGCGGCTGCTTGGCCAAAATGCGCAAGGCATACCGGACATCTTGCATAAGAAATTATTCAGTTTTTAACGCGACGATCGGATCCACACGCGTGGCGCGGCGAGCCGGCACGCAGCAGGCGATCACCGCGACTGCGCTTAGTGAAAACACGGCGGTGATTACAGCGCCGATATCGATCGCGCCCACGTTATACAGCAGCGACATCAATGCGCGCCCCGCAGCAATCGCACCGATCAGCCCGATTCCGATACCGATGGCGATCAGCGTCATGCCCTGGCCGAGCACGAGCTTGAAAATGTTTGTGCGCTCCGCGCCGAGCGCCATGCGAATCCCGAGTTCACGGGTGCGTTGCGTCACCGTGAGCGCCATCACGCCGTAGAGACCCACGCTCGCAAGCACGAGCGCGAGCACGGCAAACGCGCCTAACAACACCATCACCAAACGGCGCGTTGCCAAACTCGAAGCAATGGCCTGGTCCATCGTTTTGATCTGTCCCATCGGTTGGTCCGGATCGAGCGCCTGCACTTCGCGTTTCACAGCAGCCGCCAGTTGACCAACATCGCGCAGGCTCGTTCGAACGTGCAGATTGTTCGCGCTCTGCGGATCCTGTGACGCCAGCAGATACTCCTCCACCATGTGCAGCAACTCGGTGTTGAATTCGCCGGGAGCTTCATTGCGCGTTCGGGGCACAACTCCGATAATGGTCATCGGCGGCTGCGCCTTGTCGGCTGTCTCGGTATCATCGATGTGCTGCCCGATTGGATCCTTTCCCGCGAAGTATTTTTTCGCAAAAGTCTCGTCGATGATGATTGATCGGGAGTGTCCCTTTTCGCCCGGTGTGTCTTCGGGACCAAAGTTGCGGCCGCGCAGGATAGGCATTCCCATCACTCGAAAATAATCAAGCGAAACCGAGCTCACTTCAGTTGAAGGCTCTTGTCCCGGTGGAATTGCCGGCGTACCCGTCACATGGAAACCACTGTCCCATTCATTGTCGTCGAATGGACTATTTGCGCTGATAGCCGCGGCTTCGACACCCGGAATCTTCTTCACTCGTTCCAGCAACCGCGTCCAAAATGCATCCTTTTGCTCGTCCTTTTTGTACTTCGCATCCGGCAGCGCGATTTCAAAGTTCACCACTCCGTGCGGATCGAAACCGAGCGGGGCGTTCTGTGCGTACCAAAAACTTTTCAACGTCAATCCTGCGCCGGCCAGTAGTACAATTGCGAGCGCGACCTGCGTGATTACAAGCCCCGAGCGCATACGTTGTCGGCCCGGGCCGTCGCTTGCGCTGCGGCCCCCAGCTTCGTGCAGCGCGAGCGAGATCGATTTCGCGTTTGAGATTCTCCAGGCTGGCCAGACACCAACGAGGACTCCAGCCAACAAAGCCGCAAATGTGGTGAAGCCGAGCACATGCATGTCGATCCTCGCCTCATGAAAACGCGGCAGAGTCGGCGGAGTCAGCGCCAGGATCGCGTCCATACTCCAAAGCGTGAGAAAAACTCCGGCAACCGCGCCGATTACCGCTAGCAATGTGCTTTCAATAAGCAGTTGCCGCGCGATCGCCCATCGGCTGGCGCCGAGGGCTGCGCGCATGGCGAGCTCTCGAGACCGCGCGAGAGCGCGTGCGAATTGCAGGTTGGCAACGTTGGCACACGCGATCAACAGCACGCATACGACAGCCGCAAGCAACAAATTCAGGCTGGCGCGATAATCGCCGACTGTTGTTTCAAACAGCGGCCGCAGCGTCACTCGCCGTCCAGAGTTCGACTGAGGATATTTTTTCTCAAGATCGATTGCTATTGCGTTCAGATCACTCATCGCCTGTGACATCGTCACACCAGATTTCAGCCGGCCGAGACCCCAAAACGCCTGGTGATTGTCCCGGCTTCGCATCCACGGTTCGTTCGCGATCTCGCTCAGCGGCAGCAGCACATCAGGATTGCGGCCAAATTGGAGTTCAGCGGGGAACACGCCGACGATCTCGCGCTCTAGTCCATCGATCAGCGCACGGCGGCCAAGGACAGATGGAGAGCCAGCGAACTGCTTTCGCCAGAGGTTTTCGCTGATGAGCGCGACATTCGGCGCGCCTGCTATGTCATCAGCCGCAGTTAAGTCGCGGCCGATCTTCGGCTTCAACCCCATAACGGAAAGAAATCCGGAGCTGGCGCGCACACCGCGAAGACGGTCCGGCGAGCCTACGCCACTGCCCAGCGAAAAATTGGCAGCTTCGCGCCTAACGAGCGCCAGGTCGGTAAAGCTCTTCTGGCTCGCATGCCAGTCGAGCCAATTCATGTAACCAACCGCACCGCGCTCGAACGTATGCGAGCGCTCGCGGACTACGATCAACTTGTCCGCCTCAGGATAGGGCAACGGCCGCAACAACACAGCGTTGATTACACTGAAGATTGCAGTGTTTGCCCCGATACCGAGCGCAAGCGCAAATATCGCAACGATCGTAACACCCGGATTCTTCAGAAGCAGTCGAACCCCGTAGCGAAGATCGTCTAGCATCTCATTCACCTCCGCGGATTATTCATAACGAAGCGCGGACACGGGATCGACGCGTGTAGCGCGCCGCGCGGGAATGAAACAGGAGAGAGCTGCAACAAGCGTGAGTAATCCCGCCACTGCGAAATAAATCGTCGGGTCGAGCGCGTTCACCTTGAACAAAATGTTTTTCAAAGCGGCGGCCGCAATGAGCCCGAGCGATAGCGCAATTCCGCCAGCGCCAAGTACAAGACCAATCGCAAGCTGCCAAGCGCCCTGCGTCATCACCATTCGGAAAATCCGGCGCGCATCCGCTCCTAGCGCCATTCGAATTCCGAACTCCTGCGTGCGCTGGTTCACCGAAAAACTCATCACACCGTAAAGTCCAACGGCGGAAAGAATGAACGCGACGATTCCGAAAATCGTGAACAACGTCGCAATGATGCGATTGGCAGAGAGAATTTCATTGTGAAATCGTCCCGGCGTTCCGGCAAAATAAGTCGGGAGGTTCGAATCGAGCTCAGCAACCGCTCTGCTCAAAGCCGGGCCAAGCGTGTCAGCCCGTTGACCTGCGCGCGGACGAACAAGGATCGTACAAAATTGAGGAGCCGGAGATGCGCCCAGCAATGGCATATAAAATCCTACGCTCTCGGTTTGCTGATCGAACGGACCTTGCATCAACGTGTCCGGCACGACGCCGACAATAGTTCGCCACGGCTGCGGCTGACCGGGATTGAAGATTCGGACCTGGTGACCCATCGCGCTCTGGTTGCCCCAATATTTTCGGGCAAAACTCGCATTCACGATTGCCACCGGTTGTTTCGAATCGACATCGTCGACGGTGAAATCACGGCCTTCGAGAATTTTCAAACCAAGCGTCGTGAAATAATTGTCCGAGACCGATTCGAAATTTCCGCGCGGGCGATCCCGATCGGTGAGATAATTTTGACCGTCAACTTCGTATTGGCCCTGGCCGTCGAATGTCATGCGGAAGCGACTGCTCATCGCGGCGGACTCGAACTGGGAATTGCCCCGCAGGGCGCGCACGGCACGCTGGAAAAATTCGCGCCGCAAATCTTCACTTGGATACGCGCCCTCCATCAAAGCGGTCCGCGCCGTGTAAATGGCATTTTCGTCGTACCCGTAGTCCAGCTTCATCTGATTTCGGATCGATTTGATTTCGAGCGTCGCGGCGATCAATAGGGCGGCAGTCAGGGCGATTTGCCCGACCACAAGCACGCGGGTGATGATGTTGACCATGCGACTGCTGTTGCCACGGCCGCCTTCTTTCATGATCTCCGCTGCGTTGCCTCTGGCGCTCAGGAATGCCGGGATGAGACCGGAGGCGATCGTGGCCAGCAGAGTGATCGCGACTGTGAAAACGAGCACCGATCCATCGATCGTGAATTTCCAATAGTAAGGTGCCGGAAAGGGCAACGCGTTAATCGACCGAACAAAGAAATCGATGGCCCAATAGGCGATGAGCACGCCCGCGATGGCCCCGAACACCGCGACCACCAGACTCTCGGTCAACATTTGTCGCACGAGTCTCCACTGCGTCGCGCCGAGTGCGCCGCGAATCGCCAGTTCCTTTGCACGCAACGCAGCACGCCCAAACTGCATGTTCATCACGTTCACACAGGCGATCAGCAACACGAGAACGACCGCGGCGAGCATTGCCCAGACGGTCTGACGAAATTGGACGCCGGTGAATGTATTCAGCAGTGGCTGCACGCTGGCCGACGTCAGATTCTGATTAGTCTTGGGATTGTCCTCTGCCAAATGGCGAGCAAGCGCAATAAACTCCGCATTCGCTTGATCAATAGTCACACCCGCCTTGAGCCGGCCCATGATTGCGGGTGCATTATTGTTCGCCCCCAGCCGCAAGTCGCCGCGCGGCTGTGGCGGAAACTCATTGTATAAAGGCGTCCACAGCTCCTCCGAAATCGGGAACTTAAGATTCGGTGGCATCACCCCGATGACGGTCGCGGCTTTGCCGTTAATTCTGACGCTTTGTCCGACAACGTTTGGGTCGGCGCCGAAATCGCGTCGCCAGATTTCGTCGCCGAGGATAGTGACCTTTTCCGCGCCCGTTTTGTTGTCCTCGGCTCTGAAATCGCGACCAAGCACCGGCGAGACACCGATAATCTTGAAAAAATCTTCGGTTACGTAAGCGCCGGTATAACGCTGCGGATTATTTTTGTAAGTGACGTTGACTGTCGATCCATTGAGATAGCCGGCCATCATCGAGAATGATTTCTGCGTCGCTTTCAGATCCTCGTAATCCTGGGCGGTCGGAATATTGCCGAGACCGAAATTGTTGTTTTGATCGCTCGCCTTGGGATCGATCAGGCCGACGCTCATTAACTGTTCCGGATGCGGGAAGGAGAATCCGCGCAACACGATCGCGTTAACGATGGTGAATTGGGTTGTTGCGCCGCCGATACCGAGGCCAAGCACGAGCACTGCCAAAAAACAAAACGTTTTGTCTTTGAACAAAACACGCAGTCCGACTCGGAAATCTTGGCGAAAGGAATCTAAAATCATAACGAATTTCTTTTTGCTATTTGTTAACGATCCACCCATCGCGCAATTGAATGACGCGTTTCCCATACGAAGCGTTTTTGTCCGAGTGCGTGACCTGCACGATGGTCATGCCTTCGTCATTGAGCTTGCGAAACAGCTCCATGATTTCCTCGCCCTGACCCGAGTGCAGGTTTCCCGTCGGCTCATCAGCGAGCAGAAGCTTCGGCTCAGCGATGATTGCCCGGGCAACACCTACGAGTTGCTGTTGTCCGCCGGATAGCTGACGCGGATACAAATCCTTTTTCCCAACGATCTGAAACCGGTCGAGCGCATCGGCCACTAATGCGGCGCGCTCGCTTTTGCTGTAATGGCGATACGACAGCGGGATCTCGAGGTTCTCGTAAACCGTGAGATCGTCGAGCAAATGGTACTGCTGAAACACGAAACCAATCAACTCGTTCCGGAGCGTGGCACGCTCTTTCGGCTTTAGATGATGCACGGCCGTTTCGTTCAAAGAATATTCGCCCTCCCAGCCGTGGTCGTGCATCCCAAGGATGTGCAACAGCGTCGATTTCCCTGCGCCAGACGGACCCATGACAGAAACAAATTCGCCTTCGGCGATGTCCAGATTGATATCGCGCAGGACGTAGAAAAACTTCTCCTTCCCGAGAGGATAACGGCGTTCGAGGTTTTTGAGTTTGATCATACGTTTACTCGCTCCGTAATGCCTGGAGTGGATTGACCCGCGTGGCGCGTCTCGCGGGCAACCATGTAGCAATAAGCGCGGCGATAGTCATTACTAGTGCAGCGACAGTGAACGCGATCGGATCAAGCGCACGAACTCCGTAAAGAATTCCGCTTAGAATTTTTGCGGTGCCGATCGCAAGCAGAAGCCCAATGGTGACTCCACTAAACAGCATGATGAAACCTTCCCGCATGAACATTCGCAACACGGCTCCGGCCTGAGCACCCAGCGCCATCCGGATCCCGATCTCGCGGGTGCGCCGAGCGACTGAGTAAGCTTTGACTCCGTAAAGACCAACGACGGCGAGACCGAGCGCAAGTGTCCCGAAGACGGAGAACAACGCCGCGCCCGCGCGAACGAGCCAGAGGTCCAGGTTCGAATCGAGATGTTGCGCGAATGTCCGAAGCGCAAGGATCGGGATTGACGGATCGACATCGCGCACGGTGCGTCGTAGCAAATCGGCTGTGGCGGCTTCGCTTCCGGGAGCGAGCGAATGAAACCGAACAAAAAAGGAAGCGTCATTTTGGAATCCACGCGCGAACGGCAGGTAAATTCCACCGATCGGCTCCTTTTCGAAGAGCGCGTGGCGCGTTGCCGGCACGATGCCGACTACTTCGATCGTGTCTCCCTGCTTCTCCTCTTCACTCACATCCGCGCGCCGTCCGACGTGGGCATCTCCGCCCTGAGCCGACGGCGCATTTCCGCCCGCATATTGAATGCGTTGTCCAAGCGCATCACCGTCCGGCCAGAGCTTCTTTGCCAGAACTTCGTCAATAATCGCGACCTTCGGACCCGGTTGGGTCGCCTCCGATTCGGTGAACGCGCGACCCCGGACCACTGGCAATCCAACGGTTGGAAAATAATCTGCGCCCACGCTGTTCCAAGCCACCTCGAAGGCAAGACCTTCTGCGGCGGTCGCGGGCTTCGCGTCTGGAGCGGGATGGACGCCCGCCCGTTGGACTTTCCTGCTTAGCTCAAACATCCCGAACGGAACGATTGAAGAGATGCTCGCGTGCTCCACGCCTGGCAGCGCCGCCAGTCTCTCATTCAAGTTACGATAAAGATCCTGCGCGCGTTTCGGTTCATAACCAGCCAGGCTCGCATCGACTTCGAGAATATAGCTTGCGCCGGGTCTTAATCCGGTATCGACCGACGCGGCTTTGTGTGCACCACGAATGAATAACGCCGCAGCGGTGATGAGCGCGAGTGAGAAGGCGATTTGCACGACGACAAGCGGGTGGCGCGGTAAGAATTTCCAGCGCCGGCGCACCACATCTTCACCGGCGTGTTCCTTCAGATCGGTCACCAGTGCGCTACGCGAAATCTTCAAGGCCGGCCCAAGTGCAAACATGAGCGTGCCAAGGAGACAAAATCCGAATGTCGCCGCCAAAATTGCGGGGTTCGGTCCGCTCGACCATACAATATCGAGCGGCATCAGCTTCCGCATTGAGCCGACAAGCAGGTCAGATGACCAGAGTCCAAGAACGAGTCCACCCACGCCGCCGAGCACCGCCAGCGCAAAGCCTTCAGTGAGAAGCTGGCGAACGATGCGCCAACGGTTACCACCGAGCGCGAGACGGATGGCTATTTCTTTGCGGCGTGCGGTACCGCGCGCCAGCAGCATGTTAGCGAGGTTAAGGCATGCCACCAGGAGCACTACTACCGCCGTTCCGAGCAGCAATGGCCCGATGACTTTTATACCGCTATCGGCCGCCGGGTTGTTACTTATCGAATTGCGTGACACTGGTGCCGTTATGAACGTTTGATTCTGCTGTTCGACTGGATAGGCCGTTTCCAAATTCGCTGCGAGCCCTTTGAGCGCAGGCTCGGCCTCGGCCGCAGTCATCCCGGGTTTAAGTCGGCCCATGATGCGCACTTGCGTACCCTTTCGATCGTCAATCGTCGTCTTGTTTTCCGACTCGAAATCATTCGCGACCTGATCGTAAACACTCATCGGCAACCAGACTTCCGGCGAAAGAATTTGCATCGTGCCGACGAAACTCTTCGGCGTAATTCCTACGACGGTGAACGGGCGACCGTTGATCAGTAATTGCGAGCCGAGCACGTTTGGATCAAGGTCGTGCTTCTGCCAGTAACTGTAACTCACGATCGCGACCGGCGTCTTGTGGCCAAGCGTTTCCTCTTCCGGCAAAAATGCACGGCCGCGCGCCAAGGGGACCCCGAGGACAGAGAAATAGTTCGAGGTGACGATGGCAGCGAAGGCGCGCCGCGTATCGCCTTTCTGGCCGAGGCCGATCAAGGCGAGATTGAAACCCATTACATCGCTGAACACCGTGTTCTGCTCGCGGATGTCGAGATAAGTGGGGTAGGAAAAACCACGGTATTTCTTGGGATCCTTCTTGTCCTGAGAAAAGAGCTGCACCATTTCATGCGGCCTGGCATAAGCCGGGGAGGCAAAGAAAACCGTGTTCACCAAGGTGAATACGGCGGTATTCACGCCAATGCCGAGCGCGAGCACCGTTACCGCTGCAATCGTGAAGGCTGGCGCCTTGAACAGCTGGCGGAATCCAAATTTAAGATCACGAATCATGGTCAGGTGTTGTGACCGAGCACGACCATTGGGTCGGCCCTGGTTGCGCGCATTGCCGGCAGATAACTTGCCGCCAGCGCGATGGCGCCGAGTAGAATCGTCACCAGAGCGAATGTCGCCGCGTCGAATGCGCTCACGCTGTAGAGCAATGCTCGCAACGTGTGGGTGCTCATTAACGCAACTACGAGTCCGATGACCGTTCCGGCTGAAATCAGTTTCAGCGAGCGGACCAGAACCAGTTTCAGCACATCGCTGCGTTGCGCGCCGAGCGCCATTCGGACACCGATTTCGTGCGTACGTTGAACGACGAGAAATGACATCACGCCATAAATACCGACGCTCGCCAGCAGCACCGCGACGCCTGCGAAGACTCCGAGCAAAACGACCGAAAGCCGTCGCGGCGCGACTGAATCGCCAATTAGGTTCTCGAACGTGCGCACATTCGCCAGAGGCAACGCTAGATCGATTGCCTGGATTTCGCGCTGAATCGCTGGAACCAAAGTTCGCGGATCCTGATTGCTCCGCACTACGTAGATCGTGGTGAAGTATGCGCTCTGCGCGAATGGGACGTACATCTCTGGCTTCGGATCGACATCCAACCCGAAATGGCGCATGTCACCGACAATTCCCACGATGGTGATCCACTTCGGATCGTCAGACATGCTTCCCATCACGATCCGTTTGCCCAACGCATTCTCGTTAGGCCAGAATTTCTTCGCGAACGTCTGATTAACGATAATGACCAGCGGCGCATCCGCGTTGTCCGCATCAGTAAAAAACCGGCCTCTAATCAACGGCGTGCCGAGCGCACGAAAATAATTTGGAGAAACTTCGCGCCTTTCTTCATCAGGGCTCGGGTTGTTCTTATCCGAAGGCCGCCCTTCAATCGCAAAGGACGAATCGCTGTTCGTCCCGGCCAATGGCAGGATCGTGCTGAACCCCGCAGCCTGCACTCCCGGCAGCGCAGCGATTCGGCGTTGCGCTTCGTTGTTGAAACGAACGATCGATGCGTCGTCGGGATATTGCATTTTCGGCAGCGAAATCTCGAACGTCAGCGCGTTACGCGGATTGAAACCTGGATTCACGTTTTGCAGGCGCGCGAAACTTTTGATGAGAAGCCCCGCGCCGCTAAGCAATACCAGCGCAAGCGCGACTTCGGCGATGACCAGTCCGTTGCGCAAACGATTGCGCCGCGTGCCCACGGTCGAACCTCGGCCGCCTTCCTTGAGTGCCTCAGTGAGCTCCGGCCGCGAGCTGGCCAGACCGGGAACGAGACCGAAGATGATTCCCGTGCCGACGCAAATTGCCAGCGTTACGCCTAACACCGCCAGATCGATATTCACCTCGTGCAGCCGCGGCACGGTTTGCGCACCGATTGTTTTCAATAGCTCAACGCCCCATAACGCGAGAAGAACGCCTGCGGCGCCGCCGATCAGCGCCAGTAACACGCTCTCAGTGAACACTTGTTTCAGCAGCCGCAGCCGACCGGCTCCCAGCGCCACTCGAATTGCTATTTCGCGTTCGCGAGCAGCCGCGCGCGCGAGCAACATCGTGGTGAGATTCGCACACGCGATTAGCAAGACGAGAAAGACAGCGCCAAGCAGGATGAGCAGCGCCGGACGCATCCCGGCGACGGCCAAATTTTGCAGCGACAATACGTCACCGCCAAAACTGTTGTCCTGACTGTAATTGTCTAAATGCTCGCGGCGCATCTGCGCATTGATTGTTTCGATTTCCGCCTGCGCTTGCGCGGTTGAGGTTCCCGCCGCCAGGCGCCCGACCATCCAGAAACTCCGAGAGGAACGCACTTTCATCTCGTCATTGGTGAACGCGAGTGGCTTCCAAATTTCAGCGCGCCCGCCAAACTGACCTCCACTGCCGAGATTGAAAAGCTGGAGCGGAAAATCGAAAGCTGCTGGCATCACGCCTACAACGGTGAAATTTTTGCCGTTCAGAAGAAGCTTCGTCCCGATGATTTGCGGGTCGCTATTGAAACGACGCTGCCACAGTCGCGCGCTGATGATCACGACGTCGTCGCGGCCGAGGGTGCATTCTTCCGACTGGAAGAATCGGCCTTTAATCGGTGAAACGCCAAGCAACGGTAATACGCCTGCGGTGACGGTCGCGCCTGCGATTCGCTCCGGCCTGTCTTCCGCCGCGAGGTTAAAACTCGTGTACCCGAACGCACCGAGCTTTTCAAAACTGCGTGCACGCGTTTCGTAATCTTTGAACTCCGGCGGCGAGACCGGAATCCGCTCGAGATTTTGCGATTTGAAATGTTGAAGCAGCAGGATGAGTTGCTGCGGCTCTCGATATGGCAACGGCCGAACCAACAAGCCATTGACCAAACTCAGCACAGCGGTCGTCGCGCCGATCGCGAGCGCAATAGTGAGAACGGCGATCGCTGTGAAGGCCGGTTGCTTGATTAGTTGGCGTAAAGAAAGTCGAATCTCCTTGAGCATAAAAACGTCGCGGTTAATTCGTCATTGTTCGCGCAGGGCTTGGACCGGATCGATGCGTGTCGCGCGCCAGGCGGGCAAAAAACATGCGGCCAGAGAAGCGATCGTGATCACCGCGAATGCCATTCCAAACGCCACTGGATCGTGTGGACTAATCTTATAAAGCATGTTGCCCATCAAACGCGTGAGCATGATCGCCGCGACACCGCCAATAGCCACGCCTGAAGCAGTGAGAAGCAGTCCGCGTGACATTACCTGACGCATAAGATCTTTTGCGCCTGCGCCAAGGGCCATGCGCAAACCGATCTCTCGCGTTCCTTGGGATACAGTGTACGACACGACCGCGTAGAGGCCGATCGCAGCCAGAAACAGCGCCATCGCGCCGAAGATTGCTACCAGCGTAACCGCTAATCGCTGGCTGTAACTGATTTCATCAATTTGGTCCTGGAGACGATCAGTGATCAGCGGCGCCAGATTCGGGTCGAGCGCGTGGACCTCGCGCGCGAGCGCCGGCATCATCGCGCCCGGCGTTTCACGCGTCCGAATAAGCAAACTGTTCTGCACGCGAAAATTCTGCCGCAGCGATACGTAAAAGAATGGAACGGGCGTCTCAGTTTTGCTGCGGTAGTTCGAATTCTTGGCGATCCCAACGATCTGCATCCAACGATCCTTTACCTTGAGGCGTTGACCGACCGGGGGGTTACCTGGCCAATATTTCGCAGCCATCGTTTCGTTGATAATTGCCAGCGGCGGCGCGTTCTCGTCGTCGGTGCGCATAAACTCGCGCCCGGACACAAGCGGGATTCCAAGCGTCGTGAAGTAATCTTCGGTGACTTCGATATACTCCACTGTCGGCTGTTCGTTAGGCGGCGGCTGGTACCCGTCGACCTCGATGGGGGCCGAAGAAAAGACGTTATAACTAAACGGAATCACACGCGTAAGTGCGGCTGATTCCACGCCGGGCAGTGTCCGCACACGATCCAGTAACTGGGTGTGAAAAATCTTTGCGCGGTCGACGTTGTAGCCGGCCGAAAACAAATCGACCACGGAGGAAACCACATTCGCGTTAAAGCCGGGACTCGCGTTTCGCATTTTAATCAGGCTTTGCAAAAGCAATCCGGTGCCCGCGAGTAAAATGAAACTGAGCGAGACCTGCACGAGTACGAGCGCAGAACGCAATCGCGATCGGGTGCTGCCGCCGAGAACGCCGCCCGATTCGGCTTTAAGCGCGTATGAAAGATCGACATCACTCGCGCGAATCGCGGGCACGAGCGCAAATAACAGAGTCGATGCCATGCAAATTCCAGCGCTCACGGCTAGCACGCGCCAATCGATTTGCCCGGGGTAGTCGATCACGGTTCCCGGCAACGGCGGGGGGAACGCAAGCACGAGTGCATTACGACACCAATATGCGACCGCAATTCCGCCGACCACTGCGATCAGCGAAAGCAACAATCCTTCTGTCACCAATTGCCTGACCAGACGGCCCCGGCCGGCGCCGAGCGCGAGGCGCATTGTCATCTCGTGTCGGCGCAACAGCGATCGCGCCAGTAAAAGGTTACTGACGTTGGCACACGCGATCAGCAAAACCAAAAACACCACTGCCATCGTGATCGCGAGCGTGGACGACATATTCCCGGCGCCATTGAAAGGCGTTTTCCACAATGGGACGAGCTGGTTCTCGTGGCCGCGATTCGTATCCAGAAAATCCTTCTCGAAGCGTTGCGAGATGGAATTCAGCTCGGCCTGCGCTTGTTGACGTGACACGCCAGGTTTCAAAATCGCGTAGCCCTCAATCCAGCGCGCTCCGCGATCTTCCAATTTGTAGCCCGTGGTGTCGAACGTCTCCTGCATCGATGTCGGCACCCAGAAACTGAATGAGTACCCCACAAACGTGCCGTGGAACCTTTCCGGCGCGACGCCGATGACCGTGTGCTGAACACCGTTCAAATATTGCGTCCGGCCGATAATGTTCGGATCGGAATTGTAGCGATCTCTCCAGGTTCGATAGGCGATTACTGTGACGGGATGCGCATTGCGGCCAGTCGCTTCTTCGGGGCGGAATCCGCGCCCTAGAATTGGCCGCACACCGAGTGCGTCGAAGTAATTAGCCGATACAATCCCAATGGTTGCGCGTTCGGCGCGATCGCCGACGCTCAGCGTAGTGCCGGTGATGCGATCGATGATGAACGACTCAAACAGCGTGGAGTTTTTTTCGAGATCAACGAAGTCAGGATAAGAGAGCCCGTTGTGCCCTGGTACGCCTCGCGTCGTGCCAATAAGCGCGAACATTCGGTCCTGATGTGGCACAAGCGGATACGGCCGAATCAGAATTCCTTCGATCCAACTGAGCACCGCGGCGTTTGTCCCGATACCGAGTGTGAGGCAAAGCAGTGCAAGGATTGAAAAGCCAGGACTCCGCCGAAGCATCCGAAAACCGAAGCGAAGGTCCTGGAAAAACGTCTGCATTTTCGCTTCGTTTAAGGGTTTGAGTTTTATGCAGCCATGCGGTCTTCGACGATGCGGCCGTCAAACAAGTGCACGGTGCGATCTGCGTGCTGGGCGAAACGCTCGTCGTGCGTAACCATACAAATCGTGGCGCCGCCCTGATGAAGTTCGCGGAGCAGGTTCATGACCGCTTCGCCGTTATGCGAATCGAGGTTACCGGTCGGCTCGTCCGCGAGCAGAATCGCTGGTCTGCCGGCCAGCGCGCGAGCCACCGCGACGCGCTGCTGTTGCCCGCCGGAGAGCTGGCTTGGCAAATGTTTTGCCCGATGCGCCATGCCCACGCGCTCCAGCGCTTCGGTCACCAGCGCTTTGCGATCAGCAGCACTCGTGCCGCGATACGTAAGCGGCAATTCGACGTTCTCAAAAACCGTGAGGTCACCGATCAAATTAAAGCTTTGGAAGATGAAACCGATTTCGCGATTACGAACGCGCGCGCGCTCCGCGAACGAAAGATTCGCGACCTCGTGCCCTTTCAGCGCGTAACTGCCGTCGGAAGGCGTATCCAGCAAACCAAGAATCGAAAGCAGCGTTGTCTTGCCACAACCTGATGGTCCCGCAATGGAACAATATTCGCCCTCGCGAATGTCGAGATGAATTCCCGAAAGCGCGTGCGTCTCTACTTCGTCAGTGAGAAACACTTTGGTTACACTGGCGAGCCGGATCAACGGAGCGAAGCCGTTTCCGTCGAGTTCGTTAGTCGATTCCTCTTCAATTACTTCAGTCGATTTCATGTTGTTTATTGCTTTGATTGTTTCAAATCAGAAATCAGATTCAAAAATCAGAACTTAATTCAGCCTGATCCTGTCGTGTGCGTCCCACGCACTGGTATCAGAAAGGATGACCTGATCTCCCGGTTGGAGGCCGTCTAAAATCTGAATGGTGTTCACCGAGCTCTTGCCCAGCTTCACTGGACTACGGACAGCTTCCGAAGTGCCGTTGACGAGCTTGAACATTCCGACGGTATTGTTTTCCTGCCCGAACGCCGGACGGCCTACGTAAATGACGTCGTCGAGGTGTTCGAGCTCGATTGTTCCATCAACGCTGAGATCGGGCCGCGCGCCTTTCGGCAGCGCCTCATCAAAAGCTACTTCGACATTCACCGTCCCCTGCTCCACTGCGGGATCCACACGCGTAACGTGGCCATTCGCGACGCCGTTGCGAGTGTCGATCACGGCTTTCTGACCAATCTGAATGTCCTTTGCCTGAGTCTCGGCGATCTTGACCTGCGCTTTCAGTTTCGTCGGGTCCGCGACGCGCGCGAGATTATCGCCTACCTTCATGCGCTGTCCGATTTGCACAGGCAGCTGTTGCAGGACGCCCGACATCCCGGCGCGCACATGCAACGCTTCCACCTGGTCAGTCTTCAACTTGGCGAGTTGTTTGGCTTGATCGACCGCGGCCTGCTTCGACGCTACCTGTGGATCGATGGATTCTTGCGCAAACTGCAGTCGCTTTTTTTCGATTTCATTGCGATTCGCCAGTTCGGCCTCTTTTACCTTTGACGTTTTGTATTGTAGCTCGGAAACCAACCCATTTTTCGACAACTGATCGTTCGTCTCGCGCTCCATCTTCGCCTGCTCGTAATCTGATTTCACTTTCGCTGTGGTTGCTTCCTGATCGAGTAACTCGCGCTGCAGTGTCGCGCGCAAGGTGGTTAACTCCGCTTCAGCGGCAGTGGCTTTGGATTCGGCGTCGTGCGCAGTTTGTTCCAACTCAGGACTGGTTAACTCCAAAATTACCGAGTCCGCTTCCACGTGTGTCCCAGGCCAGATATTTATTTTCTCCACCCGGCCTTCGGTGTTCGCGGCAATCCAGCGAATGTCTTCCGGAACAAGCGTCCCGAGGCCGCGCACCTGTCGCACCATTGGACCGCGCTTAACGGTGTCGACCCAAACGGTCGACCGATCGACGCTCGGCACGGCTGGTTTCAAACGCGAAATTGCAACGGTGGCCAGAATCAATCCGACCGCGGATGCACCGACGATCATAATGCG
Organism: Candidatus Udaeobacter sp.; assembly: GCA_049791915.1. Classification (GTDB taxonomy): domain Bacteria; phylum Verrucomicrobiota; class Verrucomicrobiia; order Chthoniobacterales; family UBA10450; genus Udaeobacter. The sequence continues at coordinate 26,691 of JBARAJ010000100.1, read as the reverse complement.
GCGCTTGCGCTTTTTCGCCGCAACGCCTGTGCGCGGCACGTCCATCGAGGAAAGATTCGGCGCAAAACCAGCTGGGCGCACAATCCTTGGGTCTGTTGGTTTTCGGTCTGGAATCACGGTCTCGTTTGGGTCAGAACAAAGGGAGCGTGCCAAGGAGTTGGAGGACCGCGGATATCCCGGTCACAATCGGCATGATTGCCATGACAATCAGCGCGGTGAATACAGCCGCTTCGCTGATGAATTCGCGGTCCGCTTCAGCGTCGAAGTAATCGCGGGTGATGTCGCGCAATGATTTCGATGTGTGGATGCATCGCGCGCTCGAACCCTTGAGCATCGGCGCGTGATAATGATGGTCGACGAGCGGAAACTTGCGCGCGTTCGGTTGGGTATTTGGTAATGGTTTCATTTTCTTTTCAGCTCCTATAAGTGAGAGGTGTTTGGCATCTTCATTGGATTCAAGAATTTTTCTGTAAGGCAACGAACCATAATCGTGATCTTCCTCGGCCTATTGCAATAGCCGTGCCACGCCTGAAAACAAAGTCATAAGCCGTTGATGTTCAGCGGTTAAAATTTGTCTATCTTTTAGGCGGGCTCTTTTGAGTTATCCGCTTCCGGGACTGCATCGTCCCAAGTTCGGGACGGTTTTGGTGCGCGGCGACATATCGCCGCTTTCAAAGCGCGAATATGTTCGCGCACTCCAAAAATTATTTCGGCAGGCGCAGCAAAGCTTGCACGCCCTGGCGATCCGCTCGATTCATGAGCACCAAAGTGCCGTCGTGGGCTTCAGCAATTTGACGGCTCAATGGCAGACCAATCCCGGAGCCGTCGGGCTTCGTGGTAAAGAACGGAACGAAGAGATTAGCGGGGTTCATGATCCCGGGACCTTCGTCTTCCACAAGGATCTCAACGCAATTTCCTTTCTCACGCCACCCAAGCGTGACGTTTGCATGCGTTTCAAGCGCGGCATCAACAGCGTTGTGCACCAGATTGATTAGCGCTTGTTCAATCTGTGCCGCGTCTGCGCGAATCACTGTTTTCGGGCCCGGCAGGATTTGAACTTTGAGCCTGGGTTCCAAATCGACGACACGCTGTATCAGCCTGGGGAGATCGAAGTCTTGTTTTTGAGGCGGCGGAAGTTTTGTCAGCCGCGTATAAGCTCGCAGGAAACGGCTCAGCGAATCGGCGCGCGAAGCGATGGAGTTCAACCCTGAGCTTGCATCGTCTTTCCAATCCGTTGGCAAAGGCTCGCGCCGCAGCAGTGATTCCAAACTGGCGGCAAGTGATTTGATCGGCGCCAACGAGTTGTTCATCTCATGGCCGAGCACTCGCACGAGTCGCTGCCACGCCCGGCGTTCCTCTTCGCGCAGCGTGCGACTCAGATCTGTCAACACGAGTAATTCGTGAGGTAAACCCTGCTCGCGAAATGTGCTCCGGCGAATACCCCAACGCCCTGAACCGCCCGGAAAACTTAAGGTAAGCGGTTCGTCGTCGTCCGAGTCGAAACAAGCATGAAGCCCGAGTTCCCGCGCGGTTTTGCCTAACAACTTGTCCATCGGTCGTCCCAGCAAAGTCTCACCGGCGCGATTGATAAGCCGGAGACGCCGTTCGGGATCAAACGTAAAAATAGCCACATCGATTTCGCTCATGATCGTGCGCAACAGCGCGGTGGCTTCAAAGGCTCCCAGGCGCTGCTGACGCAACGTTTCGCCGAGCGAATTCACTTCGAGCAGGACTTCGCCCAACGCAGTGCCTTCACGAGCGCCTCTCGCACGAATGGAGTAGTCGCCCTCTCGTAATGCTGCGAGCAGGTTGGAAAGCGTTTGTAATGGACGAACAGCGTGTTCGCGCGTGCTCCAAATGAATGCAGTTAAACAGCCAACAATCAGAATTGTAAGTGTCCATTGCACTTTCGGGGTGTGATCGCCGAACCAAAGCAGCGTAAGCGCAATGATGAGCGCAGGCGCGACCGCGAGAAATGTGAGCCAGGTAATCTTCCCTTCGTAGGAAAGCCAGCGACGCTTTTTCTTTACGCGATTCATGCCTGTTCGCCGCGTCCGGGTAGCGCACGCGTCTCGCGTGTTGGTTTCGGCGTCGCGCCGAAGCAATCTTTCTTTATGCGTAGCACCATTGGCCAATCGGAATGTGAAGGGAAGGTTCGCGATCGCGAAGACGCTCTCGCCGGCACGCGAGACGCGTGCGCTACCCAATCACAAACCATATTGTTGCAGGCGCCGGTAGAACGCGCTTCTGCTCAAGCCGAGTGCCTCTGCGGCCTTGCGCGCGTTACCGTCATTTCGGGCCAACGCTTTTTTGATCAGGAATGCCTCGACCTCTTCGAGACTCATCTCCTCAACATTCCGAGATTCGGAGCTGCCAGTCGTTAGGCCAAGGTCGGCTGCGCGAATTTGCCGGTCTTTCGTCATCAGCACGGCACGCTCCACGACGTGGTCGAGCTCCCGGATGTTTCCGGGAAACCGATGCTGTAGCAGACGCTCGCGCGCGTTTTCATCGAAACCGCCAACCTGTTTGCGATAACGCTCGGCGTGTTGACGAAGAAAGCTGTTCGCCAGCGGCATGATGTCCTCGCGTCGATCGCGTAACGGCGGCAATTCGATCTCAATCGTATTTAGCCGGAAAAGGAGGTCCTGCCGAAAACGAGCAGCTGCGATCTCATTCTCCAGATTTGCGTTTGTAGCGGAGATGATTCGCACGTTGGCATGAAGTGTTTTTGACGAACCGACGCGCTCGAAATCGCCAGTCTCGATCACCCGCAAGAGTTTTGCCTGTTGAGCAAGCGGGATATTTGCGATCTCGTCCATGAACAGCGTGCTCTCATCCGCAAGCTCGAAGCGTCCGGCCCGATCCGTCTTTGCGTCAGTAAACGCGCCTTTCACATGACCGAACAATTCGCTCTCAAATAATGTCTCGGACAGTCCGCCCATGTTGACGGTGATCATCGTTCGGCTCGCACGCGGCGACAGAGCGTGAATCGCCTGCGCAATCAAACTTTTCCCCGTGCCGTTTTCGCCGGTAATCAGCACGTTGGCATCCGATGGCGCGACGCGTGAAATCATTTCAACGACAGGCCGCATTGTGGGGGATTGCGCGATCAAGTCCGGCAGGGTGCCGCGCAGTATTTCATTTTCCGCTTCGAGCTTGCGTTCGCGACGCAGCGCGGCAGCGAGCTCGATCTGCGTCCTCACAATGCTCAACAGCCGCTGGTTGTCCCATGGCTTCGTCACAAAATCGCGCGCACCATGTTTCATTGCGTCGACGGCCAGCTCGATTGTCGCCCAGGCCGTCATCACCACAATTGGAAGCGTGTTGTCGATCTCCTGAATTTTTGGAATCGCCGACAAGCCTTCCTGGCCCGATGTCGTATCGCGAGTGTAATTCAGGTCCATCAGCAACAGCGCATACTCCTTCTTTTCCAGTGCGTGAAAGACGCCGGCAAGCGACGTGACTCCTTCGGTCTGATAACCTTCGCCCTTGAGCAAGATGCGCAGCGCCTCGAGCACATCCCGCTGATCGTCCGCGATTAGAATTCTTGTCACAGTTTGTCTCTCAACGTCGTATTTGAGCGAGTGTCAATTGCTTTGCAATGCTCGTGCCAACAATCCTCATTCTCATCAATTCAGCTCAGGCAGCGATCTGCGTTTACTCAAGGAACTTTCTTTTTATTGCCGCTTGTGGGATTTGCGCGTCCCGATCCTGGGACGCATTCTCGGATCTTAACGAGGCAGCAGCGCTCGCTCCGCGCAACAGCGTGAATGCGCTACCACGCAGGTTTACTTTGCTGGCGATCCGGAAAGTGGTGGCCACCCGATCGGCCGCAGTTCCGTAGCACCTGAAACTGGTTTCCGTTTCCGTTGCCGCAATTGGTCAAGCGCGAGATAGATTACTGGAGTCGTGTAAAGCGTCAGGATCTGCGAAACGATCAGACCTCCCACGATAGCAACACCCAGCGGCTTGCGCAGTTCACTCCCGATACCCATTCCGATGGCAAGCGGCAACGCACCGAACATCGCGGCCATTGTTGTCATCATGATCGGACGGAACCTAACGAGACACGCCTGGTAAATCGATTCTTCGGGACTGAGTCCTTCGTGGCGCTCAGCGTCGAGCGCGAAATCGACCATCATGATCGCGTTCTTTTTCACGATGCCGATGAGCAGGATAATTCCGATGACCGAGACGAGATCCAGCTCATTGCCGGTTACCAGCATGGCTAAGAGAGCCCCGAGTCCGGCGGATGGTATTGTAGAAAGGATCGTGAGTGGGTGGATCAAGCTCTCGTAAAGCATTCCCAGGATGATGTAAACGGCCAGGAGCGCCGTGAGAAACAACCACGGCATTGTCACCCACGAGGCTTGAGCAACCTGCGCAGTGCCGGCGAAACTTCCGCGAATGCTTGATGGCATTCCGAGATCACGTTTCGCCCGCTCGACGATTTGCGTTGCCTCGCTTAACGAAACGCCTTGCGCAGTGTTAAAGGAGATTGTCACGCATGGAAACTGGCCCTGGTGATTGACTGAGAGCGGCGTGTTGTCCAACTGAAAATGCGCGATCGTGCTCAGCGGCACCTGGCTTCCGGAATTTGATTTGACGTAGATCTTGTCGAGCGAGCTCGGATCGAGCTGGAACTTCGGATCGACCTCGAGAATGACGTGATATTGATTCTGCTGCGTGTAAATGATCGAGACCTGCCGCTGGCCGAACGCGCTGTAAAGCGTGCTGTCAACTGCTTGCGGTTGAATGCCTAGACGCGCGGCCGCGTCGCGATCGATTACCACGGTTTCCTGCAATCCGCGAAATTGCTGATCGCTCGTGGCGTCCTTGATCTGCGGATATTCGTGAAGCTTGTTCACGAGCTTGGGAGCCCACGAATTGAGCTCATCAATGTTTTGATCGGACAACGCATATTGGTATTGCGCTTTTGACGATCTTCCGCCGACACGAATGTCTTGATTTGCTGTGAGAAAAAGTTGCGCGCCGGGAATTTTAGCGAGCTTTCCTCTCAGACGCGCGATAACTGCGCCCGCGTCATCTTTGCGTTCTCCTTTGCCCGAACCTTTCGGTTTCAAACTGATGAACATGCGGCCGTTATTCAATGCCGAGCCGTTCCCGCCGCCAAAGAATGAGCCGACGGCCTGCACCGCGGGATCGTCCATGACAGTTTTCACGACCTGCTCTTGCTTTTCTTTCATCGCCTCAAAGGAAATGTCCTGCGCGGCCTCGGTAGTGCCCATCATTTGTCCCGTGTCCTGTTGCGGGAAAAATCCCTTCGGGACAACGAAGTAAAGGTAAACGGTCGCGATGATCACCAGCCCGGTGACAACGAGCATGGTGTATTCGTGTTTGAGGACCCACTTCAAGCCGCGTTCGTAAAAATCTTGCATTGCGTTGAAACCGCGCTCGCTCAATCGGTCGAACACGCCGCGCTGCCGATGTCGCTCCTCGCTTTTCAAAAATCGGCCGCAGAGCATGGGCGTAAGCGTCAACGAAACGACGCCAGAAACGAGAATCGCCGCGCTCAACGTCACCGCGAATTCGTGAAACAAACGCCCGATCAAGCCGCTCATGAAAAGCAGCGGAATGAAAACTGCGACTAGCGAGAGACTTATCGAAATGACGGTGAAGCCAATCTGACGCGCGCCTTTCAACGCGGCTTGAAGCGGTGGCTCGCCCTTCTCAATGAAGCGGACGATGTTTTCGATCACGACAATCGCATCATCGACAACGAATCCAGTCGAAACCGTCAGCGCCATGAGCGAGAGGTTGTCGAGGCTGTAACTGCACAGCCACATCACGCCAAAGGTGCCCGCGAAGGCGAGCGGCATCGTAATACCGGAGATGAACGTCGGCCAAAACCGGCGCAGGAAGAGAAACATCACCATCACGACGAGCGCCATCGTGATAAGGAGCGTTAGTTGCACATCGTGCACTGACGACCGGATCGTTATCGTGCGGTCGCTCATTACATCAAGATGCACACTCGGCGGCAGCCAGGTGCGGAGTTGCGGAAGGATCGCATGAATCTGGTCGGTCGTACGAACGACGTTCGCGTCCGGCTGTTTGAAAATGATCAATAGTACGGCGCGCTTATTATTAAAGAGGCCCGCCTGGTCGCGATTTGCCTGTGCATCGATCGCCGTACCGACATCGCGTAAGGGCACGGCCGCGCCATTGTGATTCGCGACGATGATCGGCTGATATTGGTCGGCCTTCGTTAGTTGATCGTTGCTCGCGATGACGAAACTCTGCTCCGGACCGTCAAATGAACCCTTTGGCGAAAGGACATTCGCTTGCGAAAGCGTCGTGCGAATGTCTTCCATGCTCAGGCCCATCGAGGCGAGCGCGACCGGATTTATCTGAACGCGCACGGCGGAGTTCGCGCCACCGCCGATGATCACCTGGCTGACGCCATCCACCTGGCTGACGCGCTGGCCGATGATTTGATCGGCGAGATTGTAGACTTCCGACAAGGGCAAAGCGTCCGACGTCATCGCAAGCACCATGACCGGCGCATCGGATGGATTGACTTTGCGATACGAGGGCGGCTGCGGCAGTCCAGTGGGCAATTCCCCAGAAGCCGCATTGATTGCGCTCTGCACGTCGCGCGCCGCGCCGTTGATGTCCCGATTCAGATCGAATTGGATCGTTATGGACGAACCGCCTAACGAACTAACGGAAGTGATTTCAGATACGCCGGCGATTTGCGCAAAGCGGCGCTCGAGCGGCGCCGCGAGCGATGACGCTGCGGTCTGCGGATCGACGCCCGGTTCCTGCGCGCTGACAGAAATGGTGGGGAAATCCACTTTCGGCAACGGCGCCACCGGCAAAAAATAATAGGCTACGCCTCCCAGCAACAGCACTCCCGCTGCCAGCAGGGATGTGCCAACTGGTCGACGAATGAATGGCTCGGAAATGTTCATGGCCAAGGCAGCGTATGCCTCCGGCTTGCGCTCTCTTGCGCCGCAAACGAGACGCTCGCGCTACAATTAAAATCCCAAACGATCATCTTCACCGTTCACTCCAGCGAATTGCGGCTCGCGTTCGTGTTGCAGAGTTGTCGACGTTCTTAGCGGTAGCTCCGCTTGAGCAACCTCACCGCGGCGACGGCGTTCCTTTGTCCAACGTCCAAACCGATCGAGATAAAGGTAAATCACCGGCGTCGTGTAGAGCGTGAGAAATTGCGAGAGCAACAATCCCCCGACGATGGAAATTCCGAGCGGGCGCCGCAGTTCACTGCCAGTTCCACTCTCCAGGGCAAGTGGCAATGCACCCAACAATGCCGCCGCCGTTGTCATCATGATGGGCCGAAACCGCAGCATACACGCTTGATAAATCGACTCCTCCGACGACATCCCCTCGTTGCGTTCGGCATCCAGCGCAAAATCGATCATCATGATCGCGTTCTTTTTCACAATGCCGATGAGCAGGATGATCCCAATGAGCGCGACTAACGAAAAATCGATGCGGCAAATAAGCAGCGCGAGCAACGCGCCGACGCCGGCAGATGGCAAGGTCGAAAGAATCGTGATCGGATGAATGTAACTTTCGTACAGAACGCCGAGCACAATATAAATCACCACAACGGCCGCCAGGATCAGCAGTGGCTCGCTCGTTAGCGATGAACGAAATTCCGCCGCCGCGCCGGTGAATGTAGTTGCGATTGTATCAGGCAAACCGATTTCACGTTCTGCTTTTTGAATTGCCGGGATCGCATGACTGAGCGAGCTGCCGTTGCTCAAGTTGAATGAGATGGTGGCCGCCGGAAATTGCCCCTGATGCGGGATGGAGAGCGGCGTGTTGCTCACGTGCATCGTCGCGAACGCGCTCAGCGGCACCGGCTGACCGCTGCTTGATTTGACGTAAATCTTGTCAAGCAAATCGGGCGATTCACGAAACTTCGGTTCTACTTCGAGAATCACGCGGAATTGATTGAGCTGCGTGAAAATGATCGAGACCTGCCGTTGCCCGAATGCGTCGTAAAGCGTGTCGTCGATTGCTTGTGTTAGTATGTTCAACCGGGACGCCTTTTCGCGATCGACATCAACGTTCAACTGCAACCCGTTCACCTGCTGATCGCTTGCGACGTCAGTGAGCTGCGGCAGTTGTCCAAGTTTTTGCACAAGTTTTGGAGTCCACTCCGCCAGTTCCGCCGCGTCGGCATCCTGCAAAATGTACTGGAATTGCGTGCGGCTGACGCGAGAATCGATCTGCAAATCCTGCGCCGCTTGCATGAAGAACGAGACCCCTTCGACATTGCGCGTGGCATTGCGCAGCCGTTCGATGATTTTTTCGGCATTCGCGCGCTCATCGTGCGGCTTGAGCACGATGTAAAGCCGGGCGGTATTGATGGTCGCGTTTACTGTTCCAGCGCCGACCGAGGCTGACACGCTCGCGACGTCCGGATCGCGTCTGACGATATCGGAAACGGCGTGCACGCGCTCCAACATCGCCTGGAAGGAAATGTTCTCCGCGGCGTCCGCCACCCCGACGATCACCCCGGTGTCCTGTTGCGGCAGCAGCCCTTTCGGCACGACGATGTAGAGGAGGATGGTTGCGACTAGCGTTATGATAGCGACGATCAAAACGAAGCGCTGATGCGCGAATACCCAGCGCAACCCGCGTTCATACAAATTGCTAAACCGCGTCCAGTATTCTTCGGTCCGGCGATAGAACGCGCCTTGGTGTTCTCTATCTTCTTCCTTTTCGGAGCTCAGTAGCTTCGCGCACATCATGGGCGTGAGCGTCAGTGAAACGAACGCCGATACACCAACCGCCACGCTCATCGTGATCGCGAATTCGCGGAACAAGCGGCCGACAATTCCGGTCATGAACAGCAGCGGAATGAAAACCGCGACAAGTGAGATACTCAACGACACAACCGTGAAACCGATTTGCTTTGCGCCTTTGAGCGCGGCTTCCAACGGCGGATCGCCTGCTTCGATATAGCGGACGATGTTTTCGATCATCACGATCGCGTCATCGACGACGAAGCCGGTCGAGATGGTCAGCGCCATCAACGAAAGATTGTCGAGGCTGAATCCGGCCAGATACATGATGCCGAACGTCCCGATGAGCGAGAGCGGAAGCGCCACACTCGTGATCACCGTCGCCCAGAGTTTTCGCAGGAAGAGGAACATCACCATCACGACGAGTGCGATGGTCAGTAGCAACGTATATTGCACGTCGCGCACTGACGCGCGGATCGTCTCGGTGCGATCAGCCAGAATGGAAACGTGCACGGACGGCGGCAGGGTGCCGGTCAATCGCGGCAGCAATTGCTTCACGCGGTCCACCGTTTGAATGATGTTCGCGCCCGGCTGACGCTGAATATCGAGCAGCACGGCGGGTTGTTCGCCGCTTTTCGTGCCCACCCACGCCGCGAGCTGATCGTTCTCCACGCTGTCGATGATGTTCGCAACATCGCCGAGTCGAATCGGAGCGCCGTTCTTGTAGGCGACGATGATCGGTTTGTAAGCGTCAGCGGAAAAAATCTGGTCGTTCGATCCGATGGTGAACGATTGCCGCGGCCCGTCGAAGCTGCCTTTCGGCGCGTTCACGTTCGCCTGTCCGAGAACTGTTCGAACGTCTTCCAAGCTGAGCCCGAGAGCGGAAATCGCCGCCGGATTCACTTGCACGCGCACGGCCGGTTTTTGATTTCCCTGAATCGTGACAAGGCCGACGCCAGTGACTTCGCTAATTTTCTGCGCGAGCAACGTGTCGGCGAAATCGTTTACGCGATCCAGGGGCAAACTATCGGACGTGATCGACAGCGTAAGGATCGGCGTGTCGGCCGGATTGACCTTGTTGTATTTCGGCGGGTTCGGCAGATTTGGCGGCAGAAATCCGCCGGCTACATTGATCGCGGCTTGCACGTCCTGCGCCGCAACGTCGATTGGGCGATCGAGAACGAACTGTAAGGTGATTGTCGATGTACCGAACGAGCTGGTGGAATTCATCGACGCCAATCCGCTGATTTGCCCAAACTGCCGCTCGAGCGGCGTAGTGATCGACGAGACCATCACGTCTGCGCTCGCGCCGGGAAAAAATGTCGTCACTTCGATCGTTGGAAAATCAACGGTCGGCAGCGCTGAGATCGGCAGCAGCTTGTAGCCAAGTATCCCAAGCAAAACCACGCCGGCCATCAACAGCGAAGTCGCAACTGGTCGCCGAATAAATGGTTCGGAAATACTCATGAAAGTAGCGCGAGCCTCCGGCTTGCGCCCCAGTTCCCCGCAAGCGAGACGCTTGCGCTACTCTTTGTCGCGACCGCCCGGAGAATGAATTCTTCGGAAATGCTCACGGTTTTCCTGAGCTCGCCGTTTTGCGGCTGGATTGTCTCACCTGTGGAGGTCGTGCTTGCTGCGACGGTTGCGGCGTCGTCAGCTCAACATGCGCGCCAGGTTGAAGTTTGTATTGACCGTCCACTACGACCTGCTCCCCGGCTTCCAATCCGCTGTCGATCAAAGCAACATTTGCCTCTGTTTGCGCGACCTTAATTGGCCGCATCTCAACCGTTTTGTCCGTCTTGACGACGTATGCATACGTTCCCTGCGGGCCCCGTTGCACTACGCTTGAGGGAACGACGGTGGCGTCTTTACGCGTGGTCAAAATCAAACGCGCGTTAACAAATTTTCCCGGCCAAAGTTGCAACTGATCGTTAGGAAACGTCGCTTTCAACTTCACTGTGCCAGTCGTCTGATCAATTTGGTTGTCAACGACGGCGAGCGCACCTTCGTCGAGCACATTCGTGTTTCCGCGATCCAGTGCAGAGACGTGCAACCCGCCATTCGCGCCGCCTTGTTTTAGAATCTCCGGTAACTTTTGCTCGGGCAGGGTGAACACCACGGAAATCGGGTGCATCTGAGTGATGACGACGATTCCGGTTTGATCGGCCGCGTGAACGATGTTGCCAACATCGACGAGTCGAACGCCGGTGCGCCCGTCAATCGGTGACTTGATTTGCGTGTAATCAAGCTGCGTCTTCGCGGCCTCGATCGCTGCCTGGTCCGCCTGGACTGCAGCCTGGAATTGATCGCCCTGATACTTGGATGTGTCGAAATCTGCCTGATCGATCACCTTCTTTTTCACCAAATCAGTGTTGCGTGCGAGCGTGACTTTGGCGTTGGCCAGCTGCGCTTCGTCCTGCGCTTTTTTTGCGATCGCCTGATCCAAAGCTGCCTGGAAAGGGCGCGGATCGATGACGGCCAGGAGATCACCCCTTTTCACATCCTGCCCTTCGGTGAAGAGCACCTGTTGCAATTCGCCATCCACGCGGGTGTGCACCGTGACGGTGTTGAACGCCTGGACCGTTCCGAGGCCATCGAGATAGATAGGCGTATCTTTCTGCTCGACCTTTCCCGCGACCACCGGCACCGGGCCGCCGCCGGCTCTAGGTCCGCCGCGTCTTCCCGAAGTTCCTGCTGTGGCTGTTGATCCGGTTTGATCAGACGAAGCGCGATGATGAAAGGTCCACCATGCGATCAAAACAACGAGAGCGCCAATGATTCCAAGAATAAGCCGCTTAGACATTTTTTTACATACCTCGTGTGCATGCGAAGACGCTTATAATTTGTGACATCCGAGAAAGCCGTTCGGTTACAAGAATGTATCGTGTGTGCTGTAGAGACCGTCTGGGTTGGGACGGCTGGGGATCCCAGGAAAATCTGTCTAGTGCAGGCTGAGATGTACTCATTTTTCTGTGTTAAATGCGAACTGAAAAGGTCCGGCCCCTGGTGCTCTCAAGGATTAGCCAAAATGACCGAACGCAAGTCCCAGTCCGTACGTGACGACCGCAACAATGACACCTATCCAGGTCATTTCCAGACCCGACGCCCACCACGAGCGGATGGTGATCAGCGATTTCAGGGCGCCCACGGCAAAGTGCGCGACAAGACTGATTCCGAAGGAAGCAATAACGGCATCGAGGCCGCCGGAGAAAAAGAACGGAATGATAGGAACAAACGCGCCGATTGCCGTGGAAATGCCGGCTGATAAAGCAGCAGTCCATTGGTTTGGAAACCGATGCTCGGACAGGCCGAGCTCGCTTTGCGCCATCGCCTGGACGAATTGCTCGGGTTGTTCCGCCAGGCGCTCTGCCATTTTCTGCGATTCTTCAGGAGTGAATCCCTGCAACTGATAAAAGAGCGACATTTCTTCGATTTCTTCTTCGGGATTCTCTTCCACCTCGGCGCGCTCGCGCGAGATTTCTGCTTCGTACACTTCCACTTCACTTTTTGCGGCAAGATACGCGCCTGCGCCCATCGACAGAGTGGAAGCGAGCATGCCCGCAAGACCGGAGATCAAAATGTAATGCTGCTGATTATTTGTGGCGCCGGCGACGCCCGAAACGATTCCAAACACTGCGCCAAGCCCATCATTTGCGCCGTAGATTGCGTCGGCCACCCAGCTGCCGCCGCGGCCGTGCCAGCGTTCGCGCTTGAGGATCTTATCCAGCGCAGTGCGCGGGCTCACCGGCGGTACCATCGCGCTCAGCACTCGGGCGTGAGCTTTCTCTTCGATCGCACTTTTTCGCAGAAATTCCTGAACGTCCTGCTCTCCCGCGAACGCGCGCTCGGCTTGATCGCGAAATTCTGCTTCCTGCCGTTCTTCCACCGCTTCCATACGACGTATGGCAATTTCTGCTCCGGCGGTTTTGTTCCACCACCGATTTAGACGGCGCCCAATTGTGTCCCTGTAAACAGGCGCCTCGGCACCGAGATCCTTTAGTTTTGCTTCCCAACGATGCGCATGACGCTCTTCCGCTTCTGCCATGCGCAAAAGAATGCCTTTGCGTTTTTCGTCGCGCTCGCGTTCCGCGAGATCGCGGTAGGTTTGCGCAGTCTCGACTTCCGCCTGCCAGTTGCGCCTTGCAGCATCGATCGTTTGCTGATGATCTTTCTGCTCGGCGGCCATGACGCATTAAAGCGCAAGGATGGGCGGTTTCCAATACGCCGTTCTTAATGCGGCGGACTGGAGACCGCCGCTCCTTGATCCGTCTCCGCCTTCAATCGGCAGGCTCTATCGCAGCGCTCAAGGCCGGCTCGACGCGCGCTCGTAGCTGCTGGGCGGTGATTATCAGTGCCACTGAACCGATGATTAGAGCAGCGGCAACCAACGTGCGTACGGTGACGGTTTCACCCGCGAAGAAAGTGCCGAGCAGGACAGCCACAATAGGATTCACGTACGCGTAAGTGGCGACTTTCGGCGGATCGCAGTGACGCAACAGCCAAATGTAAGCCGTATACCCGACCACGGCGCCGATGATTACGAGATAAACAAATGAGCCGAGCGACAACATGGAAACGGAACCGGGATGAAACCGCGGCAGTTCGCCGGTGACGACGGCCGCAAGCAAGAGCAACATGCCGCCACAGATCATTTGTTGAGCAGCAGTAAGAAATGGCGAGGCCGCGTGTCTCGCAGCGCGCGAGTAAAGCGAGCCCGCAGACCAAATGAAACTTGTGACAAGCAGGATCGATATTCCGATCGCAGGATTGCGTCCGCCGACGGAGTGAAAATGCAGACCCGGTCCGAATAAAATTCCCACCCCAACAAAACCGCCGGCAAGCCCCATCCACATGATTGGCGTCGGCCGGGGCGCCATTCCCGTGGCCCACCCTAACAACACGATGTAAATCGGAACAATCGCCACGATCAGTGCCGCCAATCCGGAGTCGATATATTGTTCTGAGATCGTCACGCCGCCGTTGCCGCCGAGCAGCAAACACGCTCCGATGACGAATGACGTGCGCCAGTTCGCCCAAGTCGATTTGCCTATCCCCTGTGACCAGGCAATCACATACATGATCATGCCGGCCAACACGAATCGCGCGCCTGCCATCAGAAACGGCGGAATCGTTTCGATCGAAAACTTGATCCCGAGATAAGTAGAGCCCCAGATCACGTATAACGCGGCGAATGCGACGATCACTATCGTTCTTTTCGACGCGGCCATGGAGCAATGATCATGTCGCATTCCCGAGACAGAGCAAACGCGCGGATTGATTGTAGAGGCGTTTGTGTCAAACGCCTGATCAAACGCCGCGGTGCTTGGCACAAGCACCGCTACAACGCGCAGTGCATGCTTAAACTTAGCATCCTTGCCAAACTGGCCGAACCTGAAAAATAGCGGTCGCTGATCCCTTACTGCTTCACAAGATCGACGCTGCTGGTCGAGTCGGGCACGCCGGTCGTCGAAAAATCGTAGTTGCCGGCAGCCTGTCGCTAACACCTCCGCATAGGACCCCGTGCCAGCATACACAAAGCAAAGAGGGCTCCGCGGTTTCCCGTAGAGCCCTCATACTAAGGTTTATTTTCTATGCTTCCGTTAACGCGGGCACCTGACAGAACCAGTTCCGCTATAGCCACCGGTGTAATTCGCGCCGCCACCACCCGTAGCTCCGCCGATGACGCTCGACTTAAAGTTTTCCGGCGTACCGCCGTTGTCAGGGTTCTTGTACTGGCTCGCCTTGTTGTCATCCACGGGTTTTACTCCGAGCGCGTTGTAGTCAGCGCTGAAGTTGGTGTAAACGGCTGCCGCCCATTGCCAATTCACACTTACCCCGGGCGTATCCGAAGTAATGACGCCGCTCCAAGTAATGTTCTTAAGTCCACCAAAAATAGTCACCGGGACCACGTTGGCCGGTAACGGCGATGACGGGAGTTTAATTGAGCGTCAGCTTCTTAGCAGAGCCAGTGTGAAGTGGGAAGCGCGTACGCGTCCAACTCACTTTGCTATTGGGCGATTTCAAAGAGTGCTAAGCGTTACCCGCGTGAAACAAAAAGCCGCCACGCGGTGGAGCGTGACGGCTGATTGTGAACCTGTTTGCTCTATCCTGTTTATCGGGCTCCGCTGCTACCCAGACAATTCGGGGTTAGCTTACCGTTATTATAGTCATCAAGCGTACTGCCGTCGTTGACCATCATCTGACCGATGGAAGAGGAGGGTTTGACTTTATAGGGCAGCTTGCCACTGAACATGGAAAGCAAGCTGTCGGCATGAGTGATTGTGCTGGCGATAGGCGTCGGATCAGCGCCGTTGGCGATGTTGAGCTTGGCGGCGATCAATTGAACGGCCAGGATCATACTGGCGTCGCCGCCACCCGGATTGTTCAATATGTTTAGCAATTCCGCCTTGGTATATGTCTGGCTGCCCAGCATCAGAATATTCACTGGCCAGGCATTGGGATGATTTTTCCAGTAACCCTGCCCCAGTGGACAAACAGTTGACGTGGCTGTCGGTGTTGGCGTTGCCGTAGCGGTTGCGGTGGCGGTGGCAGTAGGCGTTGCGGTGGCTGTTGCTGTTGCCGTTGGTTCGGGCGTAGGTGTAAATGTTGCTGTAGCGGTCGGCGTTGGTGTAAACGTAGCCGTAGCGGTCGGCGTTGACGTGAATGTCGCGGTAGCCGTGGGTGTAGGCGTAAATGTGGCTGTCGGCGTCGGTGTGGGTGTGAATGTAGCCGTAGCTGTAGGTGTCGGCGTGAATGTTGCAGTTGCCGTTGCTGTGGCCGTAGCCGTCGCAGTCGCAGCGGCAGTGGCTGTCGGTGTAGGTGTTGGACTGGGCGCGGCACCCGCTACGAGCACATATATAGAGTCGCTGGGGATGCCGTTGGTAAAGATGGTCACCAAGGCTGGGCCGGGAGGAAAATTATTCACCGGAGTCGAGGTAAAGGTGGTATCAGACCAGCCTGCTATTGGAGCGACCGGGAGAAAGGCCACCTGGCTGCTGTCGATGTCGCGCAGTTGGACTACCGGGTAATTCGTTGATGAGTCCTGGAAGTTTCCGCCGGAGGCCTGCGAGATGCCTTGGAAACGCGAGCCGGTCAGGATGAGGCTGCTGGCCAGCACCAGCGGTGAAGTCGCGGTCGTGATTTGCGGCTGCCAATCCGGTCGAACAAATCCGAGCCCAATGTCGTACAGCTCCGCGCTGCTAAGAATGCCGCTGGTAGCTTCTCCCCCTGCCACCAGCACCTTGCCGTTGGGCAGCAACGTCGCCGTGTCTTCAGCGCGTCCGGTGTTGAGGCTGCCAGTGGCACTCCACGTCCCAAGGGCTGGGTCGTACAGTTCCGCGCTGCTAAGAATGCCGCTGATACCTTGCCCCCCTGCCACCAGAACCTTGCCATTGGGCAGTAACGTCGCCGTGTGCTGATAGCGTGCGGTGTTGAGGCTACCAGTGGCACTCCACGTCCCGCTCGCAGGATCGTACAGTTCCGCGCTCGCGATCGGGTTGAAACTGTTAACATCGAGTCCCCCCGCTACCAGCGCCTTGCCGTTGGACAGCAACATCGCAGTGTGAAACGCGCGTGCGGTGTTGAGGCTGCCTGTGGCACTCCACGTCCCAAGGGCTGGGTCGTACAGTTCCGCGCTTGTGGAAGAGTTGAAACTACTATCCTGTCCCCCTGCCACCAGCACCTTGCCGTTGGGCAGCAACGTCGCAGTGTGATTAAAGCGTGCGGTAGTGAGGCTGCCCGTGGCACTCCACGTCCCAAGGGCTGGGTCGTACAGTTCCGCGCTGGCAAGAACGGCGATGCCGTTAGCTAATCCCCCTGCCACCAGCACCTTGCCGTTGGGTAGCAACGTCGCAGTGTGAGAAGAGCGTGCGGTGTTAAGGCTGCCAGTGGCACTCCACGTCCCAAGGGCTGGGTCGTACAGTTCCGCGCTGCTAAGATTGCCGCTGATACCTTGCCCCCCCGCCACCAGCACCTTGCCATTGGGCAGCAACGTCGCCGTGTGATTAGCGCGTGCAGTGTTGAGGCTGCCAGTGGCACTCCACGTCCCGCTCGCAGGATCGTACAGTTCCGCGCTCGCGATCGGGTTGGCACTGCTATCGAGTCCCCCCGCCACCAGCACCTTGCCGTTGGGTAGCAACGTCGCCGTGTGAGAATCGCGTGCGGTGTTGAGGCTGCCAGTGTTGCCAAATGTAAACGGCGCATCGGCGGGAGAGAGCGCCTGGGCCGGCCCTGGTCCTGCAATCATCAGGTCCTTATCGCCAGCCGCGATCGGCTTGATGGCCGCGCTCGATCCGCTCGTCGCCAGAGCGGGCTTGAAACTCGCCGCGGCGAGTAAGACTGCCGAAATAGATAGTAGAGCAACCGAGAGGGCAACGAGGAGCGCCCAACCGCAGGTAGAATTATTTTGTTGTTTTTTCATGGAATTGTTCCGTTTGACTCAGTTTTCACGTCCCGTTTTCCTTTCCACCGTCCTTCTCCACGATTTGCCGACGCAGGTCCTCAAATTGTCTTTGTTTTCCTTTTTTTTTGTTGGGCCGGAATTGTTGAACTGAATTAGCTGCAATCCAGTTCCGCGGTGGTACCAGGAATCGTCTTTACGAGGCGCTTGAACAACGGCCTGACTTCGATTGATTCGGGCGGCTTCATTTGAATCTAGGGGATCGCGCTAAATGTTATCTCCGCGAAGATCCGGCCCCACGACCTTTTTTAGCCCGGTCGAAGCTAAGTTGAAACATCGTATGACGTAATCGACTTCGGTTTTAAAATCCCTTTGTAAGGAATGTCGAGTTATTTACTTGTAGGACGTAACCTAATTCTCATGTAGGACATTGCCTGCTATTGCAGGAATCAACGCCTTCACCAGGCTGTTTCATTTAAAGGCAAGAGACCCTTCAAGAAACAACCTCGGTGGCCCGACGGAAAATGCGCGTGTCGAGCGTCGCCAGGTTCATTCGATGTCTTTCGGCCAATTCGGCAAGGTACAGGTCGGTAAATTATCTGCTCGATTCCGCAGCGATGATGGAGCGCCGGATCGAGATATCTCTAACTGCTGTTAGACGGAGAAGTCGGCCACAGATTTTACACGGATGAAACACAGTTTGTACCCTTCTTCGTGCCAGTGTCGTTCTTCTAAAGCTGTGAAAATCTGTGTTGATCCGTGGCTAAATTCTTTCGCAAGATCGACGTCTCTCGTTTTTGTATTTCGAAACACAACTTTTTCGAAACTCGCCGAATATTCCGGAGCGCCGAACCAAACAAATCGGCGGCTTTGTCGTTTGTTGTAGAGGCGTTTGTGTCAAACGCCTGATCAAACGTGACGGTGCTTGACACAAGCACCGCTACAATCAGTTAGCGCTCCCTTACGCGCCGCGTTTAAAAAGGAATCGATACAGCAGCAACAGAACCATCGCGCCAACGACCGACATGACCCAGCCGGCGATGTAATTCTCGCCCGCAAAGACGCGACCGATCCACGTCCCAACGAACGCGCCGGCGATGCCGAGCAGAATCGTGATGATGCAACCACCGGGATCTCTTCCCGGCATCAGCAGTTTCGCGATCGCACCGATGACAAGACCAACAAGAATGGTCCAAATGATTGAATGAGCGCCAAAGTCCATGGACCGAGTTGTATCGAGTTGATTCGCACCGCGCAAGGAAATTTGGTTTGTACTGAAAATTCACCCTGTAGCCACGCGCCTGTGGCGCGTATTCCCAGCACCGCGAAAGACGGCCCACAGGGCCGTGCCTACAATTGAATTACTTGCGCTGAGTGAATGTCCTCGCTCGCGTGAATTTCGCTCAGCAACTGTTCGCTCGGGGCGGTGTCGAGGTTCAACACGGTGAGCGCGGTGCCGCCGGCCTGATTTCGACTGAGTGACATCGTAGCGATGTTGACGCCATGCTCGCCGAGCAGTGTGCCGATCCGCCCGACGATTCCGGGACGATCGGTGTTTTCCAACACGAGCACCACGCCCTGTGGTCGGGCTTCGACCGGCCGGCTGTTGATGCTCACAATTCTCGGCGTGGCCCCGAAGAATGCGCCACCCACCGAAACGGTTCTCCCTTCGCCAGCGGCAGAGAGTTCGAGCATGTCAGTGTAATCGCCGGGCGCGCTCAGTCGTGATTCGCTCACCTTCAAACCGAGCGTTTCGGCGAACGCGGGCGCGTTCACTTCGTTGATTTCGCTGCCACCTGCAATTTGCAGGAAGCCTTTCAGCGCTGCGCGCGTGATTGCAGTCGTATCAACTTCGTTCACCTTGCCGCTGTAGTTGATGTTGAACGACTCCGCGCGTTTCGGGGCGATCTGCGAGAGAAATTTACCGAGTTTTTCGCCAAAACGAAGATGCGGTCCGATGACTGCCAGCGTCTTCGCGTCGAGGTTCGGCATGTTCACTGCGTTACGGATCGTGCCTTCGAGCAGCACGGCCCGGATCGATTGGGCAATTTCAATGCCCACGCTCTCCTGCGCTTCCGCCGTCGATGCGCCGAGATGTGGCGTAAGAACAATATTGGGCGCATCGCGCAATGGCGAATCGGCCGGCAGCGGTTCAATTTCGAAAACATCCAGCGCCGCACCGGCGACCTGCCCTTCCCGCAACGCCTGCGCCAGGGCCACTTCATCAGCCAGACCGCCGCGAGCGCAATTGATGATGCGGACGCCGCGCCTTGTCTTCATTAACCGCGCGGCATCAAGAATGTGGCGTGTCTCGGCAGTAAGCGGCGTGTGCAGTGAGATGAAATCGGCACTGGCAAGCAAATCGTCTAGTTCATCCACCAGTTCTACTTGCAGACTGCGGGCGCGTGTGGCGGAGAGATAAGGATCGTAAGCAACCACTCGCATGCCAAAACTGATTGCACGCCGACTCAATTCGCTGCCGATTCGGCCCATGCCGATTACGCCAAGCGTTTTGTTGTAGAGCTCGACGCCTTCGAAATTCCTCTTATCCCACGCCTTGCTGCGAACATTTGCATCAGCCTGCGGAATTTTGCGCGCGACGCAGAGCAACAACGAAAACGCATGTTCGGCGGTCGAGATTGTATTTCCACCCGGCGCGTTCAACACAACGACACCGCGGCGGGTCGCTGTCTCGACATCGACATTATCGACTCCGACACCGGCGCGGCCCACAACACGCAGTTTGTTACCGGCATTCAAAATTTCGGCCGTGACTTTTGTCTGGCTGCGCACTACCAGCGCGCTAAACGACGGAATCAACTCAACGAGTGCGCGCTCGTTCAAGCCGGTTTTGACCGTGACCTGCAGCGCGTTCTCGCGCGCTAGTTCGTCCACTCCGCGTTGCGAAATGGAATCGGCGATGAGGACCTTCGGCGGAGTCACGGCAGTTTAACTTTTAAGCCCCCGATCAGATCTCACAAAATGTCATTCTGAGCGAAGCGAAGAATCTCTGATTATTTTCTGGAGTTGGTTTTTCGCAAGTGAACGGCACCAGCGATGTTTCGCTTCGCTCAACATGACAATGTTTTTATGAGCCGGCGCACTTAAATCTTAAACTTAAATCTTTTCTGTTTAAACTTAGCCGCATGCAAGAGCGGAGAGCGTTCCTTGTAGTTTTCGCCATCGCAGCCGCGCTTATCATTCCGGCTGCGCTCACGTTGCGGACGGTTGTTCACCCCGTCATTTTGCAAGCCACGTCGGATAATCCGACGGCGCTCGGATATACGTGGAGCCTGCTATTGTTTATCATCCCGATCGGCGCGCTGGGCTGGTGGTTTGCTCGCCGACCCGATTTGCAATTTCCAAGAAAAGCGTTCTGGCGAACGCTCGCGGTGCTAACGCCACTGGGTTTCGCGCTCGACCTGTTGTTTGGGAACGCGTTTTTCGTTTTCCCGAATAAATTGGCCACTCTCGGGTGGGAAGTACCCGCGGTGGGCGGACCGATTCCGATTGAAGAATTCGTTTTCTACCTCGCCGGGTTCATGCTGGTGCTGCTGAGTTACATTTGGTGCGATGAATACTGGATGGGGGCGTACAACGTGCGCGATTACGCGGCGACGGCCGAAAACATACCGCGGATCGTTCGTTTTCATTTTGCGTCCGTGGCACTTGGGGTTGTGCTGATCGCAGCTGCGATTGTGTATCGAAAGTTTTTGTCGGAGGCGCCAGAAGGTTTTCCCTGGTATTTCATTTATCTCGTCTGCGCGTCGCTGATTCCATCGGCTGGCTTTTTCCACAGCGCCCGGCCACTCATTAACTGGCGCGCTTTTAGTTTTACGTTTTTCCTGCTGCTCCTGATCAGTTTGCTCTGGGAAGCGACACTCGCGTTGCCTTATGGTTGGTGGGAATACCGGCCAAGTACCATGATGGGGCTGCAAATCGGAGCATGGTCCGGTCTGCCGATCGAAGCAGTTTTTGTTTGGTTCGCCGTGACCTTCACCACGGTCATCACCTATGAAGTGATTAAGATCTGGAAAGCGCTGGGAACGCGCGCACTCGAAGCATTTTTCGGGATCAGGAAATAGCTCGTCTGGATCTATAACCACGGCCCTATGGGCCGTTCACTTCCGCTTGTTGACCCTAACAGACCGGCCACAGGCCGATGGCTACAGCTCAACCGTAAATCATCAGGTGAATCGATTCGGGCAGATGCTGGGCCACGTTTGTGGCAACGCTACCGCGGAGGAGCTTCACCATCGCCGGACGCTGCGAGGCACCGATGACGAGGAAATCCATGCCCATCGTTGCGGCAAGATCGACAATTGTCGTGGCGGCGTCCTGGCTTACGGCGTAAAGCGGAACCACGTTGATGCCGCGCTCGCTCCCGAGTTTGCGCATCGAGCACATGATAGCATTTGCCTCCGGGTCGTCCTCCCAGTTGGAGCGGCCAAGCCGTGTGCCGGCTGCCGTGTAATAAACAGCGACTTCTTTAACGTAAAGCACAAAGAGCATGGCTTTGCGCAACTGGGCTTCGTCCAACGCAAAGCTAAGCACGGGTGTGATTCCGCGTGCAGCGACCATGATTTTTTGGCCTTCTTCCAAATGCGGCCGCATGCTGGTCATCAGGTCAGGCGTGACCATCCGGGCGACTTCGCGCGTGACGGTGAGCGTGGTGAGGCCCTGCCGTTTCAATGTGTAAGCGCGCAATGCCAGGCCGCCGATCAAAATCGCGAGCACAAATTGAAGCGCATCAACTTTCGTATGAGCCAGCGTCAGCTCGACGAAAGCCAGAACCACGAACGTGATGCCAAAGAGCACGCGGTCGTACCAGGTGAAATCTACAGCCCGATTGAATGTGCAGGAGCCGAGGTTCACCGTGATCGCGCCGACTACGCCAATCGCATATAGACCGGCAAGCGCGGCGAAGTTCGCGGCAAAAAGCAGCACGACGATGGGCAGACCGACAGCAATGACCAACGGCCACATGGGAACGCCATGCCGGTTAAGCTGACGAAATTGCCGCGGCATCTCGCGATCGCGCGACATCATGTAAAGCAAACCGATCATTGCTACGATCGCCGTGTTAGCAGCGCTTAATAGCAATAGGCAAAAAACGATTCCGACGACCCAGCCGAAGATCTGTCCGACGGCAGGCGAAAACGTCGCGGTGGCAAATTCTTCGCCGACGAAGCGTAACATGTCTTCACTCCTCTGCCCCAGAACTGCGGTGATCGTGCCCTCATCAGTTAAATGCAGGGTTTTCGCGAGCACGGAGGGCAGCGAAAGCATTGCCCATCCAAGGAGCGCCGTGCCGACGACAACTTCGATGGCCACGGGCAAGATTGCCTTCAGCGACTCACGCGCGACCCTTGGGCGTTCCATCGTCGATCCCGGATCGAGCTTCATCACGCCGGTGAGATTCGCAATCGACTCCGCACCCGATAACGCCAGGATCACACCGACGAACTGCACCCAAACAGTGGTGAAACTCTGATGCCGTGGCTCGAGAAATCGCGTGGTCAAATGCGGCGCGCTGATCGCAATCAGAAGGACCACTACCACTACCGTCGGCAGCGCCAGCGCTACAGCGAAACTCCCGGAATGTTTCGGTCCGAGACAGTTGATTAAGCCCATGACCAAAAGCACGCCGATCGTTGTGAGCGCGATATGGTCGCGCAGAAACTTCATCCAAACGATATCCTCAGCGCCTGAAGTGATGTAGCTCATTGCCGACCAGCCGCTGAGAGCGGCCGTTACTGTCAAATCGGCTACGAGCAACAGGGCCCCTACCACGGCCAGCAAACGTCCCTGTGAACGCGCGGATGAGTATACACCGCCGCCATCGGGGAAGTGACGACAGATGACGATGTAATTGATGCCGACGAGCGCTGTCAGTGCGCAGACTGCGAGAATGATCGGTAGAGATGAGAATCCAGCGGCGAGAAACGCGAGGCCGATCACATACGCCTTGCTGGTCCCCCAGTCTCCGTAGAGCAAAGCGGCAGCGCGTTTCCAATCCAGATTGCGCGGTCGATGGACGCCCGCACTCGCGTCGAGAACAAGATCGTCTATTAGCTGCGCCATCGGTATCGGGTGTGACTCTCGATTGTGCGCTCGCTCGCTGGCAAGCGCTTTCTCGGGCAATCCCTGTGAGTCGTTATCCAGTGAATCGGTAGCCGATTCCGGGCTGCGTCTGAATCAACGATGGTTTTGTTGGATCCGGCTCGATCTTTTGGCGCAGATGCGTGACGTAAACGCGCAAGTACTGGCGATGCTCTTCGGACTTCGGGCCCCAGATTTCGCGCAGGATGTGGCGATGCGTGAGTACGCGTCCCGGATGTTTCACGAATAAGCGGAGCAAAGCGTACTCGGTGGCGGACAATTTGATTTCACGGCCTGCGCGGGTGACCACATGCGCCGTAAGATCGACGACCAGATCGCCATTTTTAAATACCGAGACTTCTTCGGACGGTCGTGTCTTGCGTTGCGCGGCGCGGAGGCGCGCAAGCAATTCCGGAGTGCTAAATGGCTTGGTAATGTAATCGTCCGCGCCCGCATCCAGCGCCGCTACTTTTTCCTCAACATCATCACGCACCGTCAGCACGATGACCGGTACTTCGCTCCATTCCCGCAAGCGTTTTAGCACTTGCAGTCCATCAAGGTCCGGCAGCCCGAGATCGAGCAGGACCACGTCCGGTTTGCGCGTGGCGATTTCCATCAGCCCCTGTTGCCCGGTCTCAGCTTCATGCACCTTGTAGTTCTCGCCCTCGAGAACAAGCCGCAGCAGCCGGCGGATCTGAACCTCGTCGTCAATGATTAGGGCGACGAGATTCATTTAGCGGATGACACACGCGCCGCTGCAGCCTTAACGGCGGATACCTCCGTCTCAATAGTTTCTCTCGGCGACACGCCCGTCGCCACAGATTCCGCGCCAGGAAGTCGCATTGTTTCACCGATAGGCAAACGAATGGAAAACACCGCACCGCCCCCCTGGCGGTTCTGCGCAACGATCTGGCCGCCATTCGCCTCGACCAATTGTCGCGCAATCGACAGACCGAGGCCGATACCACCGGGACGAGTGCGCGGACCGCGATAGAACTTTTGGAATACTTGTGTTTCCTCTCCCGGTTCGAGACCGGCCCCGCGATCGGCCACGGAAATGACGAGCATAGAATCATCGCGGGCGGCGCTCACTTCAATCGGCCGCTCGCTTTTGCCATAACTCATGGCGTTGGAAAGCAACGCATTCAGCGCCTGCTGAATCAGGCCTGAGTCCACGGAGACCGCCGGTAGGTTCTTCGCGATGTTGATTTCCACGTCGCGTTCTTTCAATCCGGAAGCAGCAACTGCTTCGCGCACAAGCTCGCCTGGATCGCACCACTCGCGCACCGGTTGAAGAAGGCCCGACTCCAGACGCGTGGCATCAAGCAAATTATCGACTGTGTGGGTGAGGCGCCGCGCTGCTTGTTGTAATTCAGCGGAATTCGGGCGTGGTTGTTGCAAAGCGGCGCTCATCGCGGCGAGTGGCGTCTTCAACTCATGCGACACGGAATCGAAAAGCACCTTTTGCAGTTTCTGCGATTCGCGCGTCACCTGAGCTTCGCGGCTCTCTTGCAGCGCGCGTTCCTTGTTCATAAACACAGCAAGCTGCGCAGCGAACGCGTCCAGCAATTCGCGCTGCTCCAATGTAGGCAACGTCTTGAGCCGCACGCTTAGCACGCCCTCAGCACGATCGCCGGCAACCAGAGGAATGTGCAGGCACTCTGAATCAGGAAGCGTGTCTGTTGATTTTCCGGCGGCTTGTTTCTTTTGAAAGGCCCACATCGCGACGCTTTCGTCCTTTTTCGATGGTACAAAGGTGCTGGCGGGGTGTTGCGTCAGGCCATTTTCATCCCGTAACCAGACTGCGGCATCCGCCTTAAAGAAATCTCTGATCAACTGTAAAACTTTGGCGAGCGCTGAACTGAGATCGTGGCTGGCGGCCAGCGTCCGCGTGAGACGATACAAAGCCGTGGCGCGTTCTTCCCGGCGCCGCTCGGCTTGTTCGCGTTCGTGCAATTGGGTTACCAGATGTCCGATGACGACCGCGATGACAAAGTACGCGCCGAACATCATGAAGTCCTCAAGCTTGCTGATGTAAAACGTGAAGCGTGGCGGAATGAACAGAAAATTCCAGAGCAGCGCGCTGAGGGCGGCGAGAACGAACGTTGGCCAGCGGCGCAACCGCATTCCGGCGAGTATGACTGCGAACAAGTAGAAGAGCGCGACTGCGCGGTAATCGATAAAGTCGACGATCAGCAATGAGAAGCCGGTAACGCCAACAGCGATGCCGAGCGCGATTCCAAACTCCTGCCAGGGCGCGCGCGCCAGACGTTCTTCGAGCGATTCACGTCTTGGCTGCGCCGATTCCTCACCGGGGATCATGTGGATGTCGATGTTGCCGCTGTGGCGCATCAGCCAGCGCAACAGATCAGCCTTGAAAAAAGCGAACCACGGCGTCCCCAACGGTTTCCCCATTATTATTTGCGTAACATTGTTTTGTCGGGCGACACGCAGCAGCGCTTCGGCAACATCCCTGCCCGGTGTCGTAATCACCTCCGCTCCCAGTTGACGCGCCAGCGCGATATAGCGAGTCAGTCGCGTCTGTTCCTCCTGCGAAAGCGGTCGAGGCCCTTCAATGTTTGCCACAATCCAAGCCGCCTCCATGGAGGAAGCCAGCCGTCGCGTGTAACGAATCAATCGCTCGGAGTACGGACTCGCGCTGACCGCGACGAGCAGGCGATCGCCACTCTTCCAAGGGCCCGCGATCTTCTCTTCCGACATGATCTCGCGCAAGTCGCGATCGACATGCTCGGCAACCACGCGCAAAGCCATTTCGCGCAACGCTGTCAGGTTGCTCTCGCGGAAAAAATTCTTCGCCGCCCACTCTGCGCGTTCGCCGAGATAAACCTTTCCTTCAGCTAGTCGAGTGCGCAGCTGATCCGGAGTTAGATCGACAAGAATAATTTCGTCGGCGAGATCGAGAACCGAATCGGGAACCGTTTCACTGACCGGCGCGCCCGTGATTTGTCGAACCGTGTCACTGCGACTGCCGACATGTTGAACGTTAAGCGTTGTATAAACATTAATGCCCGCATCCAGCAGCTCTAGCACGTCCTGATAGCGTTTTGGATGACGCGAGCCAGGTGCGTTCGTGTGTGCCAGTTCATCGACAATCGCAAGTCCGGGGTGCCACGTGAGGATTGCATCAAGATCCATCTCCTCCAGTTTTGTTCCGCGATATTCGACCTGGGCGCGCGGCATGATTGGCATGCCTTCCAGCAACGCCTCGGTTTCCTTGCGGCCGTGCGTCTCCACAATTCCAACGACGACTTCGCATCCCTCGGCCTGCTTTTCACGCGCGGCTAGCAGCATGGCGTAGGTCGTCCCCACACCCGGCGACATCCCGAAGAAAATCTTCAGTTTCCCGCGGGTAGACTTCGCTTCTGCGCGCTTCATCTGCGCGAGCAACGCATCGGGATCAGGCCTCTGAGGGTCGCTCACGTGCAAATT
>JBARAJ010000099.1:0-3350 GCA_049791915.1 Candidatus Udaeobacter sp. | reverse complement strand
AAATCGAAGCGCTCGTGTAACGTCGCAGCAGGTTTGAACTCAGATGGACGCGTCATTGATTGAAGTGCTGATCACGAAAAATAAGCCGTTCAAAATCGAAACCGCTTCCAGCGTGAGATACTGAAAGCCAACGATCACTTCGCCCGCAGATTTAATAAGGAAAGCAGGAACGCAGGAATTCCTGTTGAGAGTGCTTCTTGATAGCCCAAAACCAAAAGCGGCGCCGAGTCGCCGCACTCCAAAGCGCTTCGCGCGAAACCGGTGCTGTCCGTGCAATCCGTGGTTAGATCCCCGGCATCTGACACAAAGTTCGCAGCGGGGACGCGCGAGATTAGACGGGAAGCCCGAAGGGTGAGCTCGCTGGTGCGAGCGAATCAAACGCCCTACAATATTCGTGGTATCCGTGTCATCCGTGGTTCTTTCTGCTTTGATTGGTGTCCATTAGTGTCCATTCGTGGTTAGAGGTTTACGCATGCGCACGGAACACGCGCGCGGTGGTTGCTTTGCGAATTAGAAGTTGAATAAATACCGAGGCGGAAAAGTCGAACGCCTACACTACTCACGACTATGAAAAAAATTTTCTTTGCATTAAGCATGCTGACGGTTGCTTTGTCTGCTCTTCCGCAGGCGCGTGGAGCGGACGTGTCGATGGATTTTATCTACGACAACCTTTCCGGGGGCAACTGGATTGAAGCCGAAGGCTATGGCTACGGCTGGCAGCCGGACGTCGCGGTGAGCGATCCGAACTGGCGTCCATACTCGGACGGATACTGGGCGTACACGGATTACGGGTGGACTTGGATCAGCTACGAGGATTTTGGCTGGGCGACGTATCACTACGGCCGCTGGGCCAATCTCACGGACTACGGCTGGGTCTGGTTCCCGGGAAGCGACCTGGATTGGGGACCGGCCTGGGTATCGTGGCGGACTGGTGGCGATTACATCGGTTGGGCGCCTTTGCCGCCGCGCGGGCCGGGCGTTGTTTATGAAAACCAGCCCATTGGCGCGAATGTGGACGTGGTGTTCGATATCGGGCCGGAGTATTACAACTTCTGCGATGTGCGGTTTATCGGCGAGCCGGTCCTGCGCGACCGGATCTTGCCGCCGGTGCAGAATGTTACCTACATCACGAACACGGTGAATGTGACCAACATCACCGTGCAAAATAACATCGTTTACAATTACGGCCCGGATTACACGGTGGTGAACAGATACTCGAGCCGTCCGATTCAGCGGCTGGCGATCGAACGGGAGACAACGACCAATCTAACGACCGCAGTCAAATCGGGAACGCTCACAAAGGTGCAGGGGAACAAACTTCTGATCGCCGCTCCGCAGAGGCTCACGAAGGCACCGCCTACCTCGAAACCGCCAGCTGTGAAGGCGAATGTTGCACAGCCAAAGATCGAGCACGGCTGGAAGGGTGTGCCTAACAAGGCGGAACTGGAACAAAAAATCAAAGCGGAGAATCCAAAGAATGTTCCGCCGCCAACTCGTGCCGCCGCGCGCGACACGGGCAGCCCGGCGCCGGCTGGTGGCACAAGTCCAGCAGGCGCGGATCGAGGGCCGGCAGTTACGCCTGGTCCGCGCGGCAAAGCTGGTCGCGTGGTTCCGGGTGCGACACAGGCGCCCTCGTTAGGCGGTTCTCCGGTACCGGTTGAGCGTGGAAAAGGCAGGCCCGGCGCGCGGCCACGGCCCGGAGCTACGGCAATGCCCGAGGAAGGCGCAGGACGCGTGTCGCCTTCGCCCTTTGAGGGCGGTAGACCCGGCGGACGAGCTCGTGCGGGCATAACACCACCGCTGCCGGGACCGCGCGAAGGTCTCTCGCCCTCGCCGTTTGAGCGCGGCGGAGGCCGGAGCAAAGCAGGCGAGCGATCGCCAGAGCCCGCCGGACCAAGCGGCCCAGCGAGAGCACCGAGAGCTACGCCGCCGTCAGCTTTTCAATCTGCGCCGCAGCCGGAACATGGTCGGTCGCCAGCGCGACGACCAGGTGAGGAGCCAAATCCCGCACAAGGTGGGTCAGGACAGATTCCGCGTCAGCGGTTCGGCACGCCACCGCCTACTGGCGCAGTTGAACACGGGCAACCTCGCGGCGGTCCACAGTCAGGATTTCATCAGCAGGTCAACCCTCCGTCTGGTGGAGGAGGAGCCGCCGCGGATGAAGCGCGTGCCCAACGAGAAAGAATGCAGGGCGCTCGCGCTCAGCCGCCGCCCCCGGCCCAGCACCAGCCGCCTCCGCCGCAACGTGGCGGCGCGCCTGCTGCAGGTGAACGTCAGCAAGGGCAGCCGGAAGGTGGAAACAAGAGACAACCAAAAGAAACGCCAGCGCCAGGGAAGCAATAAGTCTGTAGCGATTCGGAGCGGATCCGGATCGGTAATTTCGGAGCCGTTTTTTAGAACGCGTTTCCTCTTGTAGGGCGTTTGATTCAGACGCCGGGCTTGGCCACGACGAGCGCTGAATCACGGCCACGTTGTGGAGTGCGGCGCTGTAGCGCCGCTTTTGATAAGGACGAGCGCACAGAAACGTTGTTTTCAACGCTGTTCTGAGCACTTTTAGTCTCCATGCGGCCGACAATCCCGTGGCCACACGCGCCAACGCATCAACTGTCAAACCGCGGTACGTACTTCGTCACTGCAGGGACTTATCTTAAGGCGCATTATTTCTACGTTCCGCAGCGTCTTGATGTTTTGCACCGCGGCCTACTCAGCATCACGCGCGATTTCTCCTGGGATCTTGAAGCTTGGGCAGTGTTCTCGAACCACTACCATTTTGTTGCCCATTCACCGAAGAATTCGGAAGACGCCAGCAGTCTCTCTCAAATGCTAGGTTTCCTTCACGCACGTACAGCCGGATGGGTCAACCGCTTGGATGGCGAACCAAAACGCAAGGTTTGGCATAATTTTTGGGATACGAAGCTTACGTATGAGAAATCATATCTGGCGCGCTTGAATTATGTGCATCAGAACGCAGTCAAACACGGGCTCGTTCCTGTAGCCAATCAGTATCAATGGTGTTCAGCGAGATGGTTTGAGCAAATTGCCCCATCTGCGATGGTGCATTCAATTTATCGATTTAAAATCGATCAGTTGCGTATCCGTGATGACTTCGCACCCGTCGTGAAGCCACAGCCGCTATTTCAAAAGCGCCGGAGCACCGGCGCACTCCAAAACGCCACGCGCGAATTGAACCGTTGAATGCTGCAGAGTGGGCTGTCCAAACGCAGTGTCAGACGCCAACTGGATTTGTGTTAATGGTTTGGCGTTTCACAGAAACGCCCTACAAATCTTGATCGCCGCGCCAGCTACAGCAATTCGGCGATCTGAACCGCGTTCAACGCGGCACCCTTGAG
>JBARAJ010000098.1:0-11168 GCA_049791915.1 Candidatus Udaeobacter sp. | reverse complement strand
AATCCTGATGGCTTCGGACGGCAGGTGCGAAGGCGAACCGCGCTTCGAAGGTTTCTCGCTTTCAATTATTGTTCCGGACGAGCAAAAAGCCGAGAGCGTCTTCAACGCGCTTGCGGACGGCGGCAAGGTTACAATGCCTCTTGAGAAGACATTTTGGGCGCCCAAATTCGGAATGCTTGAAGACCGGTTTGGCGTCGACTGGATGGTGTCGGTTCAGCACAGACCTTAGTCATTACCGAGTCTTGAGGATCGGAATAATCTCCGTTTGGATTGGTTGCCCGGTCACTTCGATGTCTTTGTCTGAAACGTAAACGTTGATTTCTGATCGAACGCCAAATTTTCCTTCGAGATAAATTCCCGGCTCGATGGAAAAACAAACGCCGGGAATGATGCGCCGCGAATCGCGCGTCTCGAAATCGTCGATGTTGACGCCATTACCGTGAGTTTCTTCACCAATCGAATGGCCGGTGCGATGTGTGAATTGGTCGCCGAAACCTGCGCGTGTAATCACGCCACGCGACACGTCGTCCACTTCGGCGCCGCGAATCGATTTGCCTGCGCGGATATTCTTGCGCACGAAATCGACCGCCGAATCGCGTGCTTCCCCCACGATATTGAAAATGCGTGAGTATTCTTCCGGAACAGATTCGCCGACGTAACCAGTCCACGTTTGGTCGGTCGCGACTGCGTCTGGTTTGGTAAATTTTGTAGCCGCATCGATCAACACGAAATCGCCGCGTTTGATTGGCGAGTTCTTATCTTTTGTCGGCATGTAATGCGGATTGGCAGCGTTCGCGTTCACCGCCACGATCATCGGCTCCTGCTCCATTCCTTCTTCTTTGTAACGACGCAGCATGAACTGCGCGATGTCCCACTCGGTGGTCAGTTCGTCGGCGCGAATCCGGCGCGCAATCTCACCGAAGGCCTCCTGAATGATTCGATGCATTTTGTCCGAGGCTTCCACATGCATTTCGTGCTGCTCCGGCGAGAACACGGCCTCGAATCGTTGCACTAGTTCCGCGCTCGTGACGGGTTCGACTCCGAACGAGCGGACGAGCTCGATCGTTCCGGCATCCACGCGTGAGATGTAAGGGATGTCGTTCATCGGCGAATACTGCATCGCGACGCGACGCTTCGATTCCTTTCCCGTCGCACCCAGCACTTCCTTCAGCCGCGCATGCAATTCCTGCCAACCGCGAAAAACAAGTTTCCTTCCGGGAAGCGAGTCGAGTTTAAACTGCTCGATCGACTGCACAATTTTGACCGGCTCGCCCGCCGCCGGGACGTAATAGAACCAGCGGCGCGACGCGAACATCTTTTCGTCCAGTTTCAAAATCCGGTAGGCGAGGGGATCGCTGTGCCGGAAATCGTAAAAGAGCCAGCCGTCCAGTTTGGCTGCGCGCAAGGCAGCCTGAATTTCAGCCACCCGTTCTGCCGGAGATTGTTCTGCATGCATTAATGCGACTAAAGCTAAACAAAGAACGAATGCCGCGAAGACGGAAGTGTGCTGCGATTTCACCTGCTATTGAGATATCAGCCACTCGTCCACGGGCGAAGCACTTTTATCCGCGCGAAAAAAGCCGGAGCAAAGACGTAGTTCTATTGCGTCCGCTATCTCAAGGGGGAAACCTCCGGGGCGGCGCGTATTTGTTCAGAGGGGTTTCGCTGAAACGAATTTCTGATTAGATGCTTGCTGTAAATTCAGTTCGACGTGTCATTGTCGCATGAAGCTGATTTCCGTGAACGTGGGACTGCCACGCGAAATCACGGTTGGTGACAAAATCGTCAGGACATCGATTTGGAAGGCTCCGGTTCAAGGTCGCGTCCATGTTTCGACGCTGAACCTGAATGGTGATCAACAATCCGATCTTTCGGTGCACGGAGGAATCGATAAAGCCGTCTACGTTTACCCGAGCGAACATTATTCCTTTTGGGGGACTCAGCTTTCTGACGTCGAGCTGCCGTGGGGAGCGTTCGGCGAAAATTTTACCAGTGAAGGTATTCTGGACGACCAGACAAGAATCGGCGACCGCATTCGGGTTGGTTCAGCCGAGTTTATGGTAACGCAGCCGCGGATGCCGTGCTTCAAGCTTGGGATTCGATTTAATCGCAGAGACATTGTGAAACGTTTTCTTCAGAGCAAACGCAGCGGATTTTATCTTGCCGTGATTCGCGAAGGAGAAGTCGAGAATGGCGACGCGATTGAATTCACCGAGAAACAGGAAACGGGAGTCACGATCACGGACATTGTAAACCTTTACTCGGTCGATTCCCAGAACCAGGCGCTGCTCCGCCGCGCCACTGAGTCGCCGGCACTCCCGCAAAGCTGGAAAGACTATTTTCGGAAACGTCTCGGGGATGCGGATGCTTGATTACTGAGACGTATGCGAGAATTTAATGCTTGGTGTCCGCTGGCTCAACGGAGATTCCGGAGAGCGTCTCGTCGCAACGAAATTACTTCGAGAGATTTGAGACAGGTTATAGTGTCAATTTCAGAAAGCGTTGATCGTTCCGGAGCGGATCGAACATCGGATCGAGCCGGAGTAGCGCGGGAGTGAGTGGCACGCGCGAAGCCAGTGCCCCCTCGGATGGTATCGATAACAACTTCTGCAATGCCTCGATGGCGCGGTCCGGCTCTCCCATTTGTGCTGCCACCCGCGCGAATACTTCCATCGGAGCGGGACCATCTACCGCATCTTTCTCGAGCGGAAGCACGCTCATCGCCTGCTCCGCAAGAGCGAATGCCGCGGCTTTATCTCCAAGGCCCATATTAACCAGAGCCAGATCTCCGATGAGGACGTAGTTATCCGGCTGTTCCTTGAGGAACGGTTCCAGTTCGCTGCGCGCTTGCCGCCAACTTTCCTGGGCAGCGGCATGGTCACCCGCCACGTCTTGTGCCCAGCCTAACCAAAAGCGCAGTTCACCATTGTTATAACCTAACGCGGGATCAGGGTTGGCAAGCATTTCACTTAGCAGAGAGATCATTTCTGCGGGGCGACGTTCCAGGATCGCCTGGTAAACTTGTATTTCCAAGGCGCCCGTGTCGTCGGGAGGCGGATGCAGTGGAGCGAGGAGCACACCAGCCCGCGTAAGGTCGCCCTCAGCTTGTGCGATACCGGCCTTCTGCGCAATGGTGTCGGCGTCATCCGGTGTAATATCGAGCACCTGATCAAACTTCCGCAGCGCCTCGGGGAAACGGCGACATAGCATGTACGATTGGGCGTGCTGGGTGAGCAGAGAAACGTTGCGCGGATCGAGGCGCTCAGCCTCGTTGAAGTAGGAGTCGCTCCGCTCCCATTGACCTCGCCGCCGCGCGACATAGGCAAGTGATTCGGGAATCTGGCTGCTGTTCGGAAGGAACTGACGTGCCTTTTCAAAGTAACGCACCGCTGCGTCGTAGTCTTTCAAACAGGCGTAGTAATAATACCCCTTGGCCAGTATGGCTTCGCCGAGATTGGGCTGGAGAGCGAGCGCCGTTTCAGCTGCCTGGCCCGTCTCTTCGCGGAGGGCTTCCGTTGGTTGAAGAGTAAGTGTGAGATAGCCGAGCGCATCGACGTACGAAAGCAGCGCCCAGGCCAGAGCGAACTTGGGATCCAACCGCACCGCCTCTTTGAGATATTTCTGGGCGCCAAGCGTATTGGCAGGTGAGTTTCCCGTTCTCAGCGAGTAAGCCAGACCCCGCAGGTAGGCATCATAAGCTTCGGGATTTTCTGTCGGTCTAGCTGCAATGACTTGTTCTTCCTGACCGGTAAGTTTCGCCCGTAACTGATCGGCAATGGCTTTGGCGACCTCACTTTCGACGGAAAAAATGTCGGTCAATTTGCGATCAAAGGTCTCCGCCCAGAGATGTGAATCATTCGCGGCTCTAATCAATTGCACATTCACCCGTACCTGATCATTTGTTTTTTGGACACTACCTTCCAGGAGATTGGCGACACCGAGTTGCTTCGCAATGTCAGAAAGTTTTTGAGATTTGTTCTTATAACGTTGCGTGGACGTGCGTGAGATCACTTTGAGATCCGCGATCTTCGAGAGCCGGGTCAGGATCTCGTCCTGGATCCCGTCTGCGAAGTAGGCGTTGGATTTATCTTCACTCAGGTTTTCAAATGGCAGAACAGCGATGGATTTTTCGTTTGCTGATGGCGCGGTGGCGCCAAAGAAAAAAAAGCAGGCAGCCGCCACGGCTGCGAGGAATGCCGCCACAAGAGTAACTAACACACCTCGCTTAGGACGTTTAATTTCGCTGGCGTTAGAATCGCCGTGCGATCTTGTCTGCGTTAACGATCCTTCCGCTTCGAGCTTCGCCTTAAGAATGCGGAGCTCGGCGAGCATATCCTTGATCGTTTGGTAACGTTCTTCAGTGTTTTTGCGCAAGGCCTTTTGCAGAATCGATTCGAGTCTGGCTGGAACATCTGGTGATATGCTGGATACAGGTGCCGGCTCCACTGTCAGGATGGCGGCAATGCAGTCGCTAGGCGTCTCACCGCGAAACGGCGGGCTTCCCGCAACCATTTCGTAGAGTACCACGCCCAGGCTCCAAATGTCCGAGCGAGCGTCCACCTTCTGGCCGCGCGCCTGTTCCGGAGACATGTAATGCGCCGTACCTAACACTAACCCGGGTCGGGTTTGTAACAGCGCCGTTGTTTCGACTCTGTTATCGTCTGATGCTGGCTTTTGCTCGGTCAGTTTGGCAATTCCGAAGTCGAGCACCTTTACGTATCCGTCCGGTCGCAGCATGATGTTCTCAGGTTTGATGTCACGGTGCACGACACCGGCATCATGGGCGGCAGCCAGCGCCGAAGCTACTTGCACGGCAATTTCCACCGTGTTACGCGCACTCATTCTCCCGGACGCGAGGGCGTCGCGAAGGGTGACGCCTTCGATGAACTCGGTCGCAATGAATTGAACGTTTCCCTCCGCGCCGATCTCATAAACAGTCAGAATGTTCGGATGATTTAGCGCCGATGCAGTTCGCGCCTCATTTTTGAGGCGGCTCAACTGCGCTTCGTCCGTTGTGAGGCTAGGCGGTAGAAACTTGAGCGCGGCTTTGCGTCCGAGTCGCTCGTCCAGCGCCAGATAAACCTCGCCCATTCCGCCGACGCCGATGAGCGACTCGATCCGGTAATGACCAATCAATTTTCCGACCAATGGACCGGCGGTGTCGGTAGTTACCAATTCGGGAGCGACGTCGAATGCTGGCACTTCAATAAAGTTCTCCGCGCGATCATGCGAGGTGAGCAAAGACTCTACCTCGCGGCGCATGCCTTCGTCATCGTGGCAAGATTCATCAAGAAAAGCAGCCCGCTCCTCGGGTGCACGTTCGACGGCTGACTGGAAAAGATCGATGACCTTTTTCCAGCGCGCAGCTTTCATCAGGTTTCTTCCTCGCTCAGCTCCCGATAAAGCCACGCCTTCGCCGCCGTCCATTCTCGCTCCACTGTCCGCTGAGACAGTTTCAGGAATTCAGCCGTTTCTTCGACGGTTAGACCACCAAAGTAGCGTAACTCGACGATCTGACTTTTGCGCGCGTCCTGTGCCGCCAACCTTTCCAACGCTTCATCGAGATCGAGTAATTCCTGCGATCGCGTCTCGGTTACTAGCGCAGCTTCATCCAGGGTTACTTTCAGCGCGCCGCCACCACGTTTCAGTGACTGGTGCTTACGGGCATGGTCAACCATGATGTGGCGCATCAACTGCGCGGCTGCCGCGATAAAGTGGGTCCGGCCTTGCCACACCGGCTTGCTGTTATCAACCAGCTGCAGGTAGGCTTCGTTGAGAACGGCGGTCGTTTGCAGCGTGTGGCCGATCCGCTCCCGGCTCATGTAATGGTGGGCGAGCCGGTGCAGTTCAGGATGCACCAGCGGGAACAATTTCCCCAGTGCTTCCCCGTCTCCGTTGCTCCACTCGCCAAGCAGTTGGGTCACCGCTTGTCGAGTAGATGAGGGCGTCGTCATGAAAGGTTCCGGACGCCGCAAATTGTATCACGGTCGAGGGATTTTTACAGCACAACCGGTTGCAATCGAAAAAACTACGTAGCCGTGGCGGGTTTGAGGGGGGCTCCCCGCTTTCGCACATGAACCGGCACACACAACAAACCCGCCAGAAAAAACCAAAACAGAAATCAAACCTTAAAGACACGACAGCCATGAAAACAGTAATCACTCGTTCATTTCTCACCGTTCTCCGTTCACGGTCCGCTATCATTCTCAACGCGTTTACACTTATGGCTTTTGTTCTCGCCCAGAAGACGCAAGCGGTAAATCCACCACCTGATGGAGGCTACGCTGGAGGCAACACGGCGGAAGGGCAAAATGCGCTGCTAGGTCTGACCGGCGGCACATTCAATACGGCTATTGGGTCCTTCTCGCTCAAGAGTACCACCACTGGGAAGTTTAACACAGCCACCGGCGCTGATACGCTTTTTGCCAACACAGGAGACCAAAACACAGCCACAGGTGCCGGGACGCTTTTCAGCAACACCACCGGCACTTTAAATACGGCCAATGGGGCGTTCGCCCTTTTTTCCAATACAGCTGGATCGGGCAACGATGCCTTTGGTAATACTGCGCTTTTCAGCAACACCACTGGAGGGCAAAACACAGCCATCGGCGATATCACGCTCCACGCCAATACTACGGGCAGCAGCAACACCGCCAACGGGGCTGGCGCGCTCAATTCCAACACGATCGGCGACGCCAATACCGCGATTGGTGTAAACGCACTCCTTAGCAATACCACCGCCAGCGAAAACACTTCCATGGGTGCTTTCGCGCTCCAAAACAATACCACTGGCGGTACTTCGGGTGGAAGCGGAACAACTGAGGTCGGTCCAAACACAGCCATCGGCGGCGAGGCGCTCTTCTCCAACACTACCGGCGGCGCCAATACCGCGGTAGGCTTTCAAGCACTCCACGCAATTAGTGACAAGAGTTTTAGTACGGCCGTGGGCTTTAAGGCCCTCGCCAATTCCATCAACAACAACGACGCGTTCGGATACAAAGCCCTCGGGAACAACACAACGGGGTTTTTGAACACCGCGATTGGTGATCTTGCGTTGTCGAATAACACGACAGGCGCATTCAACGTCGCACTTGGCGCAGTTGCCGGGGCCACTGCAACGACGGGTTCGAATAACATCTACATTGGCTTCGGTATAAACGGCGTGGCCGGCGAAAGCGGCGCCTGTTACATCGGAAGTATCTTTAACGCGACCTCGACTGGAGGAACCCCGGTCTTCATCAACAATTCCGGTAAGCTCGGCACTCTCACCTCCTCGGCGCGGTTTAAGGAGGAGATCAAACCAATGGAGAAAGCCAGCGAAGCGCTCCTGGCCCTTAAGCCGGTTACTTTCCGTTACAAGAAGGAAATTGACGCAACGGGCTCATCGCAGTTCGGACTTGTTGCCGAAGATGTGGAAAAGGTGAATCCCGACCTCGTGGTACGCGACGAGGAAGGAAAACCCTACAGCGTTCGCTACGACCAAGTGAACGCGATGCTGCTCAACGAGTTTCTCAAAGAGCATCGCAAAGTTCAGGCATTGGAAGCGAGTGCGGCTCAACAGCAAAAGCAAATTGAAGCGCTTACCGTGGGCCTCCAAAGGGTGAGCGCCCAGCTTGAAGCGAGCAAACCTGCGCCGCAAGTAGTCAACAACGATCAGTAACTCTGCTGAACAATCTGGATTACAGAGGCGCGTCGCGACGACGGAAAGTTCGTTATGCAAGCTGATGAACTGCTGACCGCGTTTGTGGAACTTGAATCGGTGATTGGGCACGTGGGGAATTTGTGTTGACGCATTCGTGCCTTGGTCCAAACTCGGCACCGTCTGAAACCGGGGTCAGGGCAGGAAGCTTTTCTCCCGGAGCTTTCTTCCCCTTTTTCAGATGTGCACTGTCAAGGGTCCACCCGCGGGGGACAAACTAAACAAGGACAAATAAACATGAAACTTCAAAACTTAACTCACGTTCTGATCGGGATTCTCTGCATTGGGCTTTTGCCACGAGCGCAGGCAGTGGTCCCGCCGCCAGACGGGGGCTATCCTAACTTCACTACTGCAGAAGGAACCAACGCTCTTCAAAATCTTACCACCGGGGCTGGAAACACGGGAGTTGGCTGGCGTGCGCTCTTTTCAGCCGGTGACGCCAGCTTCAACACTGGTGTCGGCGCTGGCGCGCTGGTCCTCAACACCGGGGATTCTAATACCGCAATCGGCACTGCAGCGCTGTTGCTGAACACTACCGCCTCACAGAACACGGCCGTTGGAACTGGCGCGCTTGTTTTTAACGCTACGGGCCCTTCGAACACGGCCGTCGGGTACCAAGCGCTCTTTGCAAACGTTAGTGGACTCGAAAACACGGCAATTGGTGACCAAGCGCTTCTTAATAACACCGGCAACTTCAACGTCGCTGTTGGTGGTGCCGCGCTCCTTGTCAACACGGCAGGCAACGAAAATACGGCCGTCGGGGGTGGCGCGCTCAATGACACCACTGGCAACGACAATACCGCGCTGGGCTTTCAAGCGGGCATCCTGGCAACAACCGGTGATGGTAACGTCTATATCGGCGCGGGAATGTCTGGCGTTGCCGGGGAGGCCAATCAGACATATGTCCGCAATATTAACACTACGTCAGTAAATGGTATGGGAACCGATATGGTTGCCGTCAACTTAACTACCGGCTTGATTGGTCACTTGAGTTCATCGCGTCGTTATAAGGAAGACATTAAGCCGATGGACAAAACTAGCGAAGCACTCTACATGCTTAATCCAGTCACCTACCGTTTCAAGAAGAACATCGATCCCAGTCAGAGCCTCGATTATGGCCTCATCGCCGAAGAGGTGGCCAAAGTTGATCCGAGCCTGGCCATTCGCGATAGAAACGGGCAAATCGAGAGTGTGCGATACAACGCGATAAACACGATGCTGCTCAACGAATTCCTTAAAGAGCATACGAAGGTCGAAGAACAGCAAGCAAAACTCGAGCAACAGCAGGAGACGATTGCGGAGCTAAAGTCAACGGTCGCTCAGCAACAGAAAGGAATGGGAGTCCTCACGGCGCGTTTGAATGAGCAGGCATCGCAAATCCAGAAAGTGAGCGCCCAGCTTGAAGCGAGCCGACGTGCGCCGCAAACCGTAGCCAACAATCAGTAAATCTGTCGACCTAACACAAAGGCAGCGTTTCACAATTAGCCGTCACGTTTCAGCGCGTGGCGGCTTTTTGTTTGACGCGCAGACCGCTCGCCACTCTTTGAGCTCGCCCGCGTCGGGCATGGTCAGCCATTATGCGCCGCATCAACTGAGCGGCCGCCACAGCAGTTGGGTGACCTCTTGGCGCGTGGATAGGGCGCCATCATATGGGGCTGCTCGACGCCGCGAATTCTAAGGCGGCCAAGGGATTGTTTACACCGCGGCGGGAGGCGATCAAAAAAACTGCGCAGCCGTGGCGGGTTTGAGGGGGTCTTCCCGCTTTCGCACATGAACCGGCATCAACATGAACACGCCGGAGAAAACCAAAAACAGAAACCAAACCTTAGAAAGAAAGAACCCATGCAAACTAAACAATCAGTAATCAACTCAAACATCCGTTCAACCGTCATAGCCGCCTTTGGCTTGCTCGCAGTACTCGCAACTGGTCAGGCTGCTCATGCACAGGGCCCGTCCAGGTTTAACCTGGTACCGGCTTCAGATCCTATCAGAGCCTGCCTGCCGAACGCGGCGGCGACCGTCGCCGTTTTTCCGAAGGAAGATATTCGCGGTGTGGATACGCTGGATTTGCATGCCGAGGGCCTGCGGCCCAATACGACCTTTGCGGTCTTCCTGACCCAAATGCCGGTGCCTCCCTTCGGCGCGGTTCAGTATATCGGGGACTTCACAACGAATGCGGCGGGCAGAGGGTCGCTCCGGGTGGATGCCATCATCGATGAGGCTTTCGCCTTTAATAACATCACCGGGGTCCGTACGGATCTAAACCACATAGTCTTCTGGTTCGCCGATCCGGCGGATGACGAAGATTGCGTCCCCGGTTCTGCTCCAACCCACTTCGATGGAGACGGTGAGGCCGGAGTCGCGGCGATGTCCTCGAAGAATTTTCTTCCTGGCGCGCCACTCCCATAACCTACGGCGCCGTCCGTAACAATCGCGTGGAGCGGGAGCGCCATAATCGGCGCTCCCCCCACGCGAGTGGCGCAGGCCAGCCTCCAACGAACCAAAAACCACAAGCTTTAAGAAAAGAAACAACAGCCATGAAAACACTAATCACTTCTCACCGTTCACTTTTTACTATTGTCCGTTCGCGATCCGCTTCAATTCTCACCGCGCTTGCGCTTGGCGCCTTCGCGCTTTCGCCCAAAGTGCGAGCGGTTAGTCCGCCGCCGGATGGCGGCTACGCTGGAGGCAACACTGCAGAAGGGCAAAACGCCCTTCTTAGCCTCACTACTGGTGGTTTCAACACCGCGGTCGGGTTCCTCTCACTGAGGAGCAACACCGCTGGCGCGTTCAACACAGCTATCGGCGCTGGAACGCTTCTCGCCAACACCGCAGACAACAATACGGCTACGGGCGCGGCGGCGCTTTTAAGCAACACCACTGGCCTCGGGAACACAGCGAACGGCGTTAACACGCTCATTCACAATACTACAGGAGACTCCAACACAGCGATCGGTAGTGACGCGCTCCTTACCAATACTAGCGGCAGCGCCAATAGCGCTCTGGGGATCAATGCTCTGCGCAATAACGTTGACGGTGTTTTTAATACCGGAGTCGGAGTACAAGCTCTGTTTCAAAACAATGCGAGCAACAACACTGCCGTTGGTTTTGACGCGCTGTTTAGCAACACCACCGGAAACGGCAATGTAGCTATTGGATCTGATGCGCTTTCTTCAAGCACCGTCGTTGGGGTTGACAGTCCTGACGGCGCTAATGTGGCCATCGGCCCTGCTGCGCTCCAACATACCAACGGCACCGGCAGCTTTAGCGGCGGCGGAAACAACGCCATGGGTCAGGACGCCCTTCAGGGCAACACGACAGGATTTGCCAACAACGCGCTTGGTTTCAAGGCGCTTTCCAGTAACACTACTGCTGGCGACAACACAGCCTGCGGCGATCAGGCGTTGCTTAGTAGCACCACGGGAGGTGGCAACACCGCGATCGGCGCTTTTGCGCTTTTGAATAATAC
>JBARAJ010000097.1:0-5651 GCA_049791915.1 Candidatus Udaeobacter sp. | reverse complement strand
GAGTTTTCCGCTGGTCGCGGCGGAATCCAATTTTAGCGAGTGCGGGTGTTGCATGTCTTTTGCTCGCGGTTGCCGTTGTTTGGCTACTCGGGGAGAAGTTTCTTGCGCCTAAAATCCCGGTGCCCGAAAAAAGCGTGGCAGTGCTTCCGTTTGAAAACCTGAGCCTCGAGCCGGATAACGCCTTTTTCGCCGATGGCGTGCAGGACGAAATTCTGACGGACCTTTCCAGGATCGCAGATCTGAAGGTGATCGGGCGCACATCCGTATTGCAATACAAGGGCGGAGTGGCGCGCGATGCGCGCAAGATCGGCAAGCAACTCGGGGTGGCGCATCTGGTGGAAGGAACTGTTCAGCGCTCCGGCAATCGCGTTCGCGTCAACGCGGAACTGGTCGATGCGCGCACCGGCCGCCGTTCATGGGGGCAGATCTACGACCGCGATCTTGCAGATGTATTCGCGATTGAAAATGAAGTCGCAACAGCGATTGCCGGCGAACTCAATGCGAAACTCTCGCCAAATGAAAAGAGCGAAATCGAACGTCCCTCAACGGGCGATATCCCTGCGTTCGATCTCTACACGCGGGCGAAAGATCTCCTTATAACGGCGAGCTTTAGAGATGATGACAGAGGGTATCTGCGGCAGGCCGCCGACCTTTTGAATCAGGCTGTCGCGCGAGACCCGGCGTTTTTCCAGGCGTATTGCCAACTGGCCTATATTCATGATCGCCTTTACTTCGATGGCTTCGATCATACTCCCGCGCGCCTTGCCCTGGCGGAAGCGGCAATCCAGACGGCGTTTCTGCTACGTCCGGATGCAGGTGAAGCACACCTCGCCCGTGCCCAAAATCTTTATTGGGGCTACCTCGATTATGATGGCGCTCTGGCGCAACTGGAAGTGGCTCGCCAGAGCCTCCCAAACGATGCCCGGATATTTCAGTTGATGGGCTACGTCCAGAGGCGGCAGGGGCGCTGGGACGAATCCGCCCGAGACCTTGAGCGCGCCGTTGAGCTCGACCCGGGCAACCTCGAAACGCTGCACCAGATCGCGACCAATTACGACCTTTTCCGAAACTACGCTGAAGAAACATTGATATTGGATCGTGCTCTGGCCATCGAACCGAACCACGCTGAGACCAAAGCGATCCGCGCGAATGTGGACCTGGATTGGAAAGCCGACACCCGGCCATTGCACCAGGTGATCAATGAAATCCGCGCAGGAAATCCGGCTGGAGTCCGGGGACTCGCCAATAGTCGGCTCATCTGCGCATTGGCCGAGCGCGACGCCGCCGCCGCAAAAAACGCCTTGATCACGCTGGGCGAAACGCCTTTCGTGGACGGAAGTATTCAATGGAATCATCCGCTCGTCGACGGTCTTATCGCGCGCATGATGAAAGATGATGCGAAAGCGCGCGCCGCTTTCACGGCAGCCCGCGCGGAGCAGGAGAAGATTGTGCAGGCACAACCAAATCACGGCCCGGCGCGTTGCGTGCTTGGTTTGATCGACGCCGGTCTCGGACGGAAAGAGGAAGCGTTGCGCGAAGGCCGCCGCGCGGTCGAGCTTCTTCCGATAGAAAAGGACGCAATCAGAGGCAAGGCGATGATCAGATATCTGGCGAAGATTGCCGCATGGGTTGGCGACAACGATCTGGCATGCGAACAGCTGGCCATTGCCACCCAGGTTCCGAGTGGCGTCACCTATGGCCAACTGAAACTGATGCCGTGGTGGGATCCGCTTCGTGACGACCCGCGTTTTGAAAAAATCGTGGCTTCCCTCGCGCCGAAGGCCAGCGATAAGTAGCCCGCGCTGCAGCGAAGCTACTGAACAGATTAGAAATGGCGTGCAATGGCGATCTCATGATCGCTAAGATCGGACTATGAACCGTTCACCAATTGCAACAATGACGATGTTGCTTTCATTGGCGGTTTCTGCTTACGCGGCAAACCCATTTCTCAATGCGCAGGACGACAAGCCGGTCTTCGCCGCATTTCGCGGAACGGAATGGGGAGATGAAATTGGGCAAAAAGAAATTCCTCTGAGCGCACGAGTAGTGACAACCCGGCTGGCAAAAATGCCCTGGGGTACGCTCTTCAGAATCGAATTCACGGATCTAAAATCGCGCGCTGAAAAACAACGCGAAATTCGGCCGGACTATTTCATCGTGACTGATGACCGGATCGTCCTGCTAAACGAAGAGGACAATGACGCGGCCGCTAAGAAGATTTCGGCACTGGACAAACCGCCAGAATTCGAACCGAACGACATTTACGGCATCACCAGCGGCAGCTTCGAACACCAGGAGGGCGAGTGGAAAACCACAATCACATTGAAAGGCGACCTCTGCATTTATGAGGCGAATCATCCCTCCGGGCATTTCAAAAAAATCGTCTGGAAAAAGGGCGTGGGTTTAGTTGAATACGCCGGCGGGTACGGTGCTCACGCCGACGGGTATCGGCTCAAACGTGAAGTAACAAGCCGAAAGCAGTAAGATTCGGAGGAAGTTCTGAAGGGTTAATATGTTTATGCAATTCCTGCTTGAGTTACCGCCGCCGGTTTCCTTTTTCATCGTCTCGGCGATTACCACCTTCTTCAGTTTGACCGGGCTTTACTTGGTGCGAAGGAAATATTCGGCCGAAGTACTAAAGGAAAACCACGAAGTCGCTGCGATCATTTTCAACGCCTTCGGATTGTTCTATGGGGTGCTGGTAGCGTTTGTGGTGTTTGTTACCTGGAGCGGATATGACGACGCAACAAAAAATCTGCAAATGGAGGCCAGCGAGGCTCTCGATATTTTTCACACTGCCTCAGCGTTTCCTGATTCTCCCAGGAAAATCATTCAGCAGGGACTGAGAAATTACGTCACTGAGGTTTACAACGATGAAGTCCCGAAGATGGCAGTAGGAGACCTTCAGCTTTATTCCGGCGGAGCTCACAACAGTCTCAGAGAGTTATTCGGTCAAGTGGACGCGAGCACGATTCCCAACCGGGAGCTGTACGGTGAATCGTTACGATGTTTGAACAACCTGGCTCAGTATCGCCGCATGAGAATATTTGCCGGTAACGATACCGTGCC
Organism: Candidatus Udaeobacter sp.; assembly: GCA_049791915.1. GTDB lineage: Bacteria > Verrucomicrobiota > Verrucomicrobiia > Chthoniobacterales > UBA10450 > Udaeobacter. The sequence continues at coordinate 2,582 of JBARAJ010000097.1, read as the reverse complement.
ACCGGTCATCTGGTTGGTGTTACTCGTTGGCGGCGTGATCGCAGTCTCCTACACCTTTTTCTTCGGCATGAAAAACATACGCGCCCAATACCTCATCACCATGACACTGACCGTAACGGTTACGTCAATCTTATTCCTGGTCTATGTGCTTGATCATCCCTTTACAGGAACGAGCAGAGTTAGCTTGGAACCCTTGATAAAGGCGAGCGCGGCAATGCAGAGCGACAGCGTCGGCGGGTGAAAGGCTGAACCTCGTCCCATGTTCTTCTTTCGTCCAGCAGATTCCTCGACTTGAGTGTGAATCTTCGGCTCGTCCAGCCGTCTAGTCGCCGAAATACGAGTTCTACCTCTTCTTGCTTGTTCGTGTGGGCTTCCCTTTGCGCTTTGTCTTTGCCATTCTTCGTAGCTCGCTTTCGCTCATCGACTTCGCCATTTGGCGAGATGCGCCCTTAAGCGACGACTTCGACTTCTTGCCGCGCTTCGCCGCAAGCGCAGCGCCGGCTGCCATTTGTTGTTTCTTTGATTTTGCAGGCATACATGAATAATTCGTGCCCCGAGGCTAAGCCGGACTGGCATGTCTCGCGCCGCGCAGCCGCCATAGGAAGTAAACAGGCACGCCGGTCAACACGATGAGAATTCCAATTCCTGACGTTGCTGGCGCGAGCCATGCAAGATCAATCGTCAACAGTGCCGATAGCACTATCGAGATGATCGGGACAATTGGATAACCCCACGTCCGGTAGGGTCTCTCAGCGTTCGGCTTTTTGCGTCGTAAGAGAATGACAGCAACGACCATCAGAAGGTAAAACACCAAGTCCGCCGAAACGATGTATTCAAGCAGTTGATTGTAAACGTTCCCGTAAGTTACCTGGTGTGTCTCGGCATTGCTTGTAACCGTGCGCGGCAAAACCAGGAGGGCTGTCCAAATTCCCTGTGCCACGAGTGCTGCCGCGGGAACACGAAATCGATTTGTGGTTGCAATTTTTCGAAAGAACAAGCCATCACGCGCCATGGCATAGTAAACGCGCGCTCCGGCGAGAATCAGCCCGTTGTTACAACCGAACGTAGAAATCATGATCGCTGCGGCCATGCACATTGCTCCTGGCCGACCGAAGACAGTGTCCATCATTGCGACGGCTACGCGGTTGCGTGGCGCGCGCTGGATTTCCGGAAACGACAGCACAGCCAGATAAGCAACGTTAGCGAGCAAATAAAGTACGACCACAATTGCGCACCCACCCACAAGCGCGCGTACGAGATTTTTTCCAGGATCGCGCACTTCGCTGCCGATAAATGTCACGTTGGTCCACGCCGTCTGGGCGAAGAGCGGGCCGACCATCGACTTGCCAAAAAGCAGCGCGAGAGCCAGCGCACCGGTGACGGCGAAGCCGGGCTGCGCCGCCTGCGAATTCCAGTCATTGGCCCAAGAGTCCCACCATGCCGAACTCAGTGCGGCAGAATTGGCTTTCCAGCCTAACGACAAACCTATCACTACCACCGCAGTCAGCGCGGCTGTTTTGGCAAAAGTAAATGTGTTCTGGACAATCTTGCCGATCTCGAGCCCGCGTGTGTTCATCCACGTCAGAAGCGCGATCAGTGCTACCGCCACCAATTGTTCCGTGGATAAACTGATCGCATAACCGCCTAACGAGATTGGGAAGACCAGGTAATTATCTGGTGAAACTGATGTAACAAAAACGCCGAGAAACTTCGCAAATGCAATCGCTACCGCTGCGATGGTCCCCGTTTGGACCACGAGGAACAATGTCCAACCATACAAAAATCCGATGGGAGAACCGAACGCTTCACGGAGAAAAACATAAACACCGCCTGCTCGCGGCATCATTGTCGCCAACTCCGAGCAACACAGCGCGCCCGTGATCGTCAGCAAGCCAGCGAGCGCCCATGCGAGTAACAGCCAACCGGGCGCGCCACTCAACCGCGATGACTCCGCTGACACGATGAAGATGCCAGACCCGATCATCGAGCCGATGACAATCATCGTCGCGTCGATCGGCCCCAGCGCGCGGACGAGACTGGTCTTTTGTGGAGACGGCCCGCCCTCGGGCCGCATAGGGCGTATGTTTCGGCGCGGGGGCGCGCCGACTCGATTTTCGCTCTTGCCGCTCACGGCGAACTCTTCGGCGCGCTGATTTTCACGCCTTCGCGTTCAAGTCGTGTGCGCAGTTCGCGCGCAAATTCGACGGCGCCAGGTGTATCGCCGTGGACACAGATCGTTTCGCCGTGCACCTCGACATCCTGGCCTTCGACTGAATGCACCTTACCTTCGCGCAACATCCGCAATACACGCTCGGCTGCTTCGTTCGGGTCGTGAAGCAATGCGTCAGGTCGAGTGCGCGGAACGAGCCAGCCGTCATTTAAGTAATTACGATCGGCGAAAATCTCGCGCGCGATTTGCAAACCATGAGCTTCGCCCGCGCGGGCGAGCTCGCTGTTGTCCGGCGCGAACAGGATCAATTTCGGATCGATCGATTCGACGGCACGCGCGATTGCATCGGCGAGTTTCGCATCGTGTACCGCCATGTTATAGAGCGCGCCGTGCGGCTTCACGTGGTTCGGTT
>JBARAJ010000096.1:0-4443 GCA_049791915.1 Candidatus Udaeobacter sp. | reverse complement strand
CAGGTGCAGGGTTCAAAAAAATCCGCGCGATTGTCCCCGGCGGCGAACGTCGACAGGATTCCGTTCGGGCTGGGTTGGATCGCATCGATCGCGACGCGAAATATGTCGCCGTGCACGACGCGGCGCGCCCGTTGATTACTCCGGAACAAATCGAACGCGCGTTCACGCAGTGCCGCGTTTACGGCGCAGCCGCTTTGGCGCAACCAATCAACGACACATTAAAACGCGCGGATGGCGATCTTTTGGTCGTCGGCTCGGTCGATCGGCATCAGTTGTACGCGATGCAAACGCCACAGATTTTCGAGCGAAAATTAATTGAGGACGCCTACCGCGGTGTTTATGCGAAAAACGCTTCCGTAACCGACGAAGTCTCAGCAGTCGAGCGACTCGGCCACAAAATCACTCTCGTCCTCTACGACGACTTTAATTTCAAAATCACTTACCCGCGCGATTTGCCGGTTGCAGACTTTATTCTCCGAGAGCGAGCGAAAGGTCGCCGGTAGGGCGGGCAGTCCTCTGCACGCCGTTCACATTTCACGTCACGGCGCGCACGTGTGCCGCGCCCAACCGCTGATTTCTTTTGTCTTCAGCGCCCCATTGCGAGGCGCTCGGCAAGGAGCTGCGGCAGACCGGCTTTCGTGATTTTCTTCTGCGCGGTGGCGAGGTCGTATTTTACTCGCAACAGTTCTACGAGGTTGTTTTCGACGTCGTAAATACAATATCCGGCACGCCAGTTTCCGTCGCGCGGTTGGCCCACGCTGCCGGCGTTGATGAAATATTTTTTGCCTGGCTCAATACGAATGTGCTCGGAGTTCTGACGCCGGACGCCGTCATCGCGCACAAATACCATCGGCACATGCGTGTGGCCGAAAAAACAGACGGTCGTCCGCTGATACGTAAAACTCGCGACGGCGTCGAGATTATTGAATACGTAGCCCCATTGTCCGGGCGTATCGAGGGTGGCGTGCACAATTGTAAAATCGTGTACCCGTTGCTGCAACGGCAGGCCGCCCAGCCATTCTCTGTCCTGCTCATTCAAACGTTCGCGCGTCCACTCGATCGCGCGTTCGGCAAGCTCGTTGAAACGTTCCGATGACGCGGGAAACGTTGCTTGCTCGTCGTGGTTACCTTTCACTGCCGGGCAATCGAGCTCGCGGACTAGCTGGATGCATTCACCCGGATTTGCGTTGTAACCGACGACGTCGCCCAGACAGACGAAGTCCGTGCATCTGCGTTGACGCGCGTCCGCCATCACGGCTTCAAGCGCTTCGAGATTGGAATGAATGTCACTGAAAATGGCGAACCGCATTACGACCCCCGTTAGACGACCGAAAAGTCAGAACCTTACAACGGAAGCACGCGGACGCACCAACGTTTTGGTGCGTGAAATGAAATTTACACCGCTCTTGGACCTAAGGGATTCGGTGATTAAATCGCTTAATGTTTGAGCAGCTTATCAGGAATTCGTTGGTCCTCCGGAATCGCGAGTTTGTCTTCAAGGAAATTCAGCCGCTTGATTAACGTCGGCAGCCGTTCCTTTTCGCCCTCATCGTAGAGGCTGCGCAGGCGCTCATATGCTTCGCGCTCGCGGCCTTCGCAATACGAAAGCTCGTACGCCGAGAAACGCCTATCCCATGGCGCTGCTTCCGGCAACGCCGCTGCCTTGGCGTAATATTCAGCGGCGCGTTCGTGGTCTTTGTATTTTTCCTTGTACAGTCGTGCGAGCGCTTCGTAGAGCTCCGGGCGATCGGGATTATTTTTTATTCCGCGCTCGAGGAAATCTTTGCCGAGCGCAAAATATTCGCGCTGAGCTTTGACTCGGAGCGCCTGGCGCGGCTGGTTGGCATCGTTCATCGCCGCTACGCTAGCGTTCCAGGCCATGTGCCACGCGGCTGTGTCCCAGAATAGGAGCACCCGTGGTTGGAGCGACGTGATTTGTCGAAACAACAACAGCATTCGGCCCCATTGGGTGTTTTCCCAAGCCGCATGCGCCTGGATGAATAGACCATCGGCAACAATGGCTCGAAACCCGCTCAGAGCAGCGATGAATCCGAGTTGCCCAAGTTTTTCGCGAAGGTCGAGATTGAATTCGACGCTGCGGAAATGTTCCTGCCGGTGAAGAGTCGCGAGATCGCGTTCGACCGGCAATTTGAGCAGACCCATCAGGATCAACACCGCCAGCGCGATCAGGCCTCGCGTCATAATTCTTTTCCGTAAAACACAAAAACCGCCAGTAACGTGTAGATCACGGTGTAGAAAATGCCGAGCAGCGCGGTCTTCGTGAACACCGCAATGGAAATGGCGGTGCCAGCGACGATGTCATCCACCAGATTGAAAGCCTGCAGATCAGGAAAGAGCAGCGCCACGATCCCAAGACACACGCGTGTGACTAAGCCGCCGCCGTGAAAGGTGAGCCAATACTCGCGCGCAGTGGCTTCCAAGTGGCCGATAAAATAAATAAAAACCATCACCACGATGGTGAAGATCGTTGAGGTGGCGAAGGTAGAAACAAACAGCGTTAGCGCTGTGAGTAGACACGCTTTGAGAAAAATGACGATAATTCCGGGAACAAGATCGACGTTGATCGCGGAGGCGCGAACTGCGCGCAAAGCATCGGCGAGTTGGTCTGGCGGCGCGCTGGCCATTTGTTTCGCGGTGACCTGCAGTACCGCCTGCTCGCGCATGTACAGCACGGCCAGGAACGCGGCCACCATCACCAGAGTGCTGATCGCCAGCAACAGCAGCACTCCGGCAATTTTACCGACAACGTATTCGAAACGCGGCACCGGCTTGGCGAGAATGGTATAAACCGTGCGGTCTTCGATGTCCCGCGGCAACATTCGCGACGTGGCGACGATTGCCAGCAGCGAAGTGAACATTGAAATTGCGCCTAACGAGACGTCCTTCAGGATTTGGAATTCCTGTTGGAAAGAGAATTGCGCCATGAAAACCGAGCTGCCAATCAGCAGCAGCCCGAACACCAGCAGCACGTAAAAAACTTTCAGGCGCGTCAGCTCAGTCAACGTGTTGCTGGTGATGGCGAGAATGCGCGATAGGGAGAAAGCGCGGTGACGCTTCGGGAGCGTTGAAGCGTTGAATGGTTGAAGCGTTGAGGTTTCGCCGTCTGTCATTTCGGTTTTGTTAGTTTGTCACTCGCGAGTTGAGCTTTTGTCGTTCCCTCCGGTCGATTCCAGGAATAATCTTTCCAGAGTGGTGGTCGATTTTCGCCGCTCGAGCAATTTCGCGTTTGACCGGCCGATGACCGATTCAATCTCGCGCACGAGGTCATCGGAAGCATCGGCGATCACAAGCTCGGTCTGATTTTCGATCGCGATTAATTCCTGCAAACGCCCTTCACGTACCAGCACGCCATCGGAAAGAATCCCGATGCGGTCGCAAATTTCCTGCGCTTGCGCTAGCAGATGCGACGAGAGTAGCACGGTGATTCCGCGGCGCTTGAGATCCATGATCAAGTCGCGAATTTCGCGCGAGCCCGCCGGATCGACACCGGCCGTCGGTTCATCCAGGACCACCAGCCTTGGGTCGTGAATCAGTGCTTGTGCCAGCCCGATGCGTTGCAGCATTCCCTTCGAATACGTGCCCAACCGGCGGTCGCGCGCCTTGTTTAGCCCAACAAGATCGAGCAGTTCGTTTACGCGCCCCTTCAATGTTGCGCCTGTCATTCCGCAAAGGCGTCCGAAAAAACGCAGCGTTTCCGCGCCGCTAAGATATTTGTAGAAATACGGGTTCTCCGGGAGAAAACCCACTGCTTCGCGGCTTTCGACGAGACGACTGTCTCGTCCAAAAATCTCGGTGCGGCCGCGTGTCGGCGACACCAGCCCGAGAATAATCTTCAGTGTGGTGCTCTTGCCGGAGCCGTTAGGTCCGAGCAATCCGTATACTTCGCCCGGCTCGATGCGGAGGCTGAGGTCCTTTACCGCGACAACCCTGCGAGTGGGATGGAACGGAACAGGAAAAATTTTGGTCAGTCCGTGAACAGCGACGGCTGGATTAGTCATGGCGAATCTCAAAGCCGCGGGCAGCGACCGGTTCGTTCAACTTGTTCTCGGTTTGTTTGCGAATGAGCGAGTGAAGTTCGCTTTGAGCGACCTGATCGAGAAACGCGCGTACCTCGCCCTCATCACCTGCAATCTGAAGTTCTACGCGACCGTCCGGCAGGTTGCGTACCCAACCGGTCACGTCAAAACCTTTCGCGATGTGGCGCACAGTGAAACGAAACCCGACGCCCTGTACGTGGCCTTCATAAAACACCTGAAGCGAGATCATCACCTGCTCCAAGATCGAACCCGGGCATTGTCTACTTATACGAATAGACGAGACAAAAACTGCCTTCCTGGTCCTCGACTGAATCGACGGATACAAAGTACTGGCCGCTGTTGTCCGGCGCGAAACCGGCCGCCGCTTTGTCGCCGTTGCTGAAAT
>JBARAJ010000095.1:0-14514 GCA_049791915.1 Candidatus Udaeobacter sp. | reverse complement strand
CTTGCCGCCGTCCGCAAGCGCGTTGAAGACGCTCTCGGCTTTTTGCTCGTCCGGAACAATAATTGAAAGCGAGAAACCTTCGAAGCGCGGTTCGCCTTCGCACCTGCCGTCCGAAGCCATCAGGATTGTTTCGCCGATACGGAAGCTGGCATGCATCACTTTGTTTTCCGTTCCCGGCTGCGCCATTCCTGGTTCGGGCGCGTCCTTGAAACGGCTGAGCATTTCCACCTCCGCACCAACAGCGCTGCGGTAGAATTCCAGCGCCTCCTCGCAACGACCGCCAAAAAACAGATATGGTTGCACCGACATATTCGAGTTAGTCATACGTGTAGCTTGCGATTCGTTCGACTGAACGTCAATGTGCCACTCCTCAGCGAGATCGTCTTCTTCTCGTTAGGCGCCGATCATTCGTCGGCGCGGGTCGACGCGGATTTGATATCGACCACCGGCGTTCCGTCAAAGGCTTCGATCGGCCCCACCTTTAACCGTGTGCCCTCAATTGCGCGCACAGTCACCGGGTGAAGCCCCAGCGGATTCGGTCGCGCCGGTGAGCGCGTGTAAAACACGCCCGGTAAGCGGACGGCTCTCGTCGTTGCGCGGATGCCCCTTCAGCACGTCGCGCTTAGCCTCGTGCAACCACGTAATCACAATCAATTCATGTCCGACTTCCATTCCCAGCAACGCTTCCGCGAATCGCGGCTCGATCTCGAGCCACGCGTCCGGCGCACCTTCTGGTCCCTGCCGCGGCGCGTCTTCACGGCCTTTCACTGTCGATCGAATGAAGCCAATCGGCTCCAGTGTGTAAGAGCTCATCTTGTCCAACGTTGTTCACGTTTCCTGCGACGCAACTGATCCCTTTGGCCTACGCGAGCAGCTCTTCTAGTTCTTCGGTGGTGAGGCCGGTCATGAGCGGTTCCTCGCTGTCGATGGCGGCGTCGATCGCGGCGCGTTTTTTCTCCTGCAGGCGCAAGATTTTTTCTTCGACCGTGTCGCGGGTGATCAGCTTGTAGGCGGTGACGACACGGGTTTGCCCGATGCGATGGGCGCGGTCGGTGGCTTGCGCCTCGACCGCTGGATTCCACCACGGATCGAAATGAATGACGGTGTCGGCGGCGGAAAGATTCAGCCCGACGCCGCCAGCTTTCAGACTAATCAGGAAGACGGGAATCGCGGAATCGCTCTGGAAGCGATCCACGACTTCCTGACGCTGTTTGGTAGAGCCATCGAGATAACAGAATGGAATCTCGAGCTTCTCCAGGCGTTCACGGACGAGGTGCAGCATCGAGACGAACTGGCTGAAGACGAGGACGCGATGTTCGCCGTCGATCGCTTCCTCGAGAAGCTCGTCCAAGAGGTCCAGCTTGGCGGAGGTCTCTTCCTTATCGATGCCGACGAGGCGCAGATCGCAACAGACCTGGCGCAAACGGAGCAGACCAGTGAGCATCTTCATCCTTTGCGCACCGGCGTTCACATTCCTGCCGGAACTGCCGAGACCCTGCTGGATCTCGCGCAGCAGCGCGTCATAGGCGGCGCGTTGATGACTCGTTAGGCTACAAGGCACGACCTGTTCGATTTTTTCGGGCAGATCTTTCGCGACGTCGCGTTTCCGCCGGCGAAGCAGGAACGGCTGGAGCCGGCGTGAGAGCCGGCGTTGCACATCCGGCGCGGAGCCGCGCGCGATCGGTAATTCGTAGCGCTCGCGGAAGTCGTTGCGATTTCCAAGATAACCGGGCAGCGCGAAGTTCATGATCGACCAGAGGTCGCGCACCGAATTTTCCATCGGAGTACCGGTCAGCACGAAGCGATGTTTCGCGCGGAGGGCGAACGCGGCCTGCGCGTTTTGCGTCTCCGGATTTTTGATGTGCTGCGCTTCATCGAGCACGGCGGTGGAAAAGTTGATTTCGCGCAATGTGTCGATGTCGCGTCTTAGTAGTGCATAGCTCGTGATGACTATGTCGACGTCCGCGATCGATTTGAAACGCGTGGCGCGACCGGCGCCTTCGAGCACGAGCGTCTTGAGTTCGGGAGTAAACTTTCGCGTTTCATTCTCCCAGTTTGTCACCAGCGATGTCGGGCAGACGACGAGGGCCGGGCCCAGGCCTTGGTGTGCGCGTAGAAACGCGAGCGTCTGCACCGTTTTACCAAGACCCATCTCGTCGGCCAGGATGCCGCCGAGATTGTTTGCAGCGAGGCGCGTGAGCCACTCCCAACCGACAAGTTGATACTCGCGCAATCTTTCCGCGAGCGGGCCTAGCTTCGTCTTCGCATCCGGAGACGCGTCGCGGCCGGTGATGAACTTCTTCAGCGCTTCACGACGATCGGCGACGGCGGAGCCAAGCTCGCGCGCCGTTTGTTCGACATACCCGGCGTGTGCGCGGTTGATGCGGTAAAGCCCGGGCTGCGTCTGCGTCGGATCGCAATCGCGAATGACCTGCTCGAAATCTTCCAGGCCCGCGGTGTCGATCACAGCGATGTGGCCATTCTTTAATCGTGTCTGCGATTGCCCGGAGCGAAGCAGTCGCTGGATGTCGGCGTTCGAAAACACCTCTCCGCCGGGCGTGGTGAGCGAGTAACGCACCTCGAACCAATCCTGACCCGAACCGACTATCTCGAGCTTCGGCGTAACGCGCTCGATCTCGCCGGCCCACTTCTCGACCTGCGAGGTGAGGGTAGTCTTCCAGGCGCGCTGCAGTCTTAGATAATCGCTCGCGAAGAACCGGATAACATTAAGCTGGCCGTGGAGCACGAAGCCACCGGCGTCCGTTCGAGCGAAGCCAATCTGCTCGAGCCGCGCGACCGCCGCGTTCTCTGCGTCGAGATTTCGCATCAGCACGCGATCGATGTTTTGTGGATCGCGGAAGACGAATTGATCCTGCGCTTTGGCCAATGCTTTGATCGACGCGCGCTCGCCGTAGGTGCACATCAGCTCACCGGTGACGCTGTTGAGCGCGCCGGCCAGCCGCAGCTCAAAGGCTGGCAGCGCCGTTGCGATTTCCGGCAGGCGAACGCCTTCGCCGGCGCGCACATCGAATGCATCGCGCAGCCGTGGCAGATCGAACGCCAGGAAATGCAACGCACGTTCGCCATCGAGCAGCAACGGCCGCTCGATCAGGCGCGTCGAGCCGGCCGGCAGCGCTTCGCCGCAGCGAACGAACTCGTTGTTCTGCAGCAGCCACGCATCGGTCGCGTTCCAAAGAAGTAGAGCGTTCGGCGGAAAGTTGCATTTCACCGCAATGCCCCCCTCGCCGCGCGACTCGACCAGAAGCTCGGGACGCAGCGCGGCCGAAGAGATCGTCGCTCGAGTCGCCTTGCCGAAGGTGATGCGTGGATGATTCTGCAACGCGAGAAGCAGCCGCAGGAATGCGTCGCGTGACAAGATCGCCATGCCGCTCTCGAAGATCGCCGGGACCGCGCGCAAGCCTTCGATCAGCACGAGATCGGCGCCGTCGACTGCAAACGTGTTCTTCTTCGGGAGTGCGGAGACGAGCGTGCGGTTTCGAGAAACTTCCGCTTCGACGACGATCATGATCTGCCCTTTCTGCCATGCGCCCGCGAAGTTGGGCGGCAGGATCACGTGCAGTGTCGTTAGGGCGGCGTCAGCCGAATCAGCTGCGACGAACCGTGGACCTGCCGGAGCTTCGGGCATCGTCGGCTCGTTAGGCGCGGCAACTACAGTGGCCGGCGGATTCAGATAGCCCAGGCCCACCGCGACCGCGTGGGCACAAATTTTCCCCGCCGAGCGAGACTCCCAACAGCTGCAGAGATTCTCGACATCGATCGCGCTTTTGATTCGCAGGCCGGAGCGATAATTCTTCGCGCCTTCGCGTACGTAGCCGCTCAGCAACGGCGGTTCGTATTTAGCCTCGGAGACGCGGCCGCTTTTGAGCAACTCCCGCGCAGGCTTCATCGCCTGCCATCCCCCTGCATTGAGGAGGAGCTTCTCGGTAATCGGAATATCGCTCACGGGCGAGCAACGTCGCGCATTCTGTGCGTTTGCGAAAATCCGCGCGCGCTACTTCGGCCGCGAGTTCGCGATCCGCAGCAGCACGTCGGCGTGGCACGGCTGGTCGAGCGCGCACCAGCAGGCGAGGTCTTTGTCGTGCAGGCAGTGGCGGATGTCGCGCTCGCTGAAATTATCAGCGAGGTGCTGCTCGTATAACGCGATGGCTTTTTCGGCATTGAGCGTTTCGCCATTCATCAATTGCGAGCCCACCACGTACGGGTTTCCCCAAACAGTCGGTCGACCGACGTAGATGGCGTTCGCCGGCATTTGCCAGCCTTTCGCGCGGCTGCGCTGGATTCGCTTCGGTTTGCTCATGCGAGACCGTAAATTCTCGCGCCGCTTTTCCGTTCCGCAAACAACGGCCTTAGCATCCCTTTCCTGCGCCAACCAAACGATTACCGAATGTTAAATGCTTAGACGCGACCTCTTATTTCTTAACTTTCTTAATTTTTGATTGGCTGCCGCCAAGCCGTGCCCGAGACTCGTTTCGCGCAAACATTCCATGGCTATTCGAATCCTCGCCACCGGCGGTACGTTCGACAAGGAATACAACGAGCGGACCGGCCAGCTCTATTTCAAGGATACTCACATTGCCGAGATGCTCCGGTTAGGAAGGTCGCAGGTGGAAGTATCCATTCACACCGTCATGATGACCGATAGCCTGGAGATGACCGACGCCGATCGAAATCTCATCGTGCAAAACTGCCTGCAATCGGCCGAGGATCGCATCGTGATTACGCATGGCACCGACACAATGACGGAAACCGCGGCCGCGGTGGCTGGCGCTGTCACCGGGAAAACAGTCGTGCTAACCGGAGCGATGATCCCCTACGCCTTTGGCAGTTCCGACGGCCTCTTCAATCTGGGCAGCGCGCTCTCGTTCGTCCAGGCACTGCCTCCCGGAGTTTACATTGCCATACACGGTCAATGCTTTCCCTGGGACCGCGTCCGGAAAAACCGCGAGCGCGGCGAGTTCGAGGAAATTCCGCAGGGCTAAGCGCTAAAAGCCAGGTCCATTCGAGCTGAATGGACAGGAGTTTACCGCCTTGAACCCCGAAAGCTTTCGGGGGAGTTCAAGTTCACCGAAGCCGTCTCGTTCGTGATCAACTGCGACACGAAGGAGGAGATCGATTATTACTGGGAGAAACTCACCGCTGGCGGCGGGAAGGAAGTGCAATGCGGATGGCTTGCGGACAAGTACGGACTCTCCTGGCGAGTAACACCGACAAAGTTTTTCGCCGAATGGGTGAAGGATCCGCCCGACTGCAACGGGTGACGCACGAGGTGTGGCAGATGACGAAGCTCGATCTCGCGAAGCTAGAGAAGGCATTTGCCGGGAAGTGACGAGTGAACTCTTCGCCCCCAACCCAGTTCCCTCATATCTAAAGATCGCACCGCAGTCGCGTTGCGTGCGCGATCGTAGTTCCGCGATTTATCAGATAGTTCGGTAAAACCGATTGACTTACCTGTAGCGTCGACTATCGGGGTCTAACGCCCAGCAAGCGAGCATCCGGTTTCTCAACCGGTTCGGCGGCAATAGCAACGACCGTTGTTCGTCGCGGTCTAAACATTGGGCATGGTCCGCTCACACACACACGGGGTATTCCTCGTGAATTAGAAAACAAAAAATTAATGAAAACAAAAACAATTGGTTTAGGCGTGCTGCTTTCAGTCGCGGCAGCCGCAATGGGTTTCGCGAGCAACCCAACGTTGGGCACGTGGAAACTGAACGAAGGCAAATCGACTTTCGGCGACGGCGCCGGTAAAAGCACGCTGGTGGTGTGGGAGAAAGTTGGCGACCAGCACAAATGCACGGTCGACGGAACTGACGCTGACGGTAAGAAAACTCACAGCGAGTGGACCGGAAAGATGGACGGCAAATTCTATGCGATCACCGGCGAGCCGCAGGCCGACCAACGCTCATTCAAGAAGAGTGATGACAATACCATCGCGATGGTGACTCAGAAAGATGGCAAGACTGTTGGTGACGGTACGATCGTCGTGGCCGCCGATCGAAAGAGCCGAACGGTTACAAGCACGATGACGAACGCCAAGGGCGTGAAGGTCACGAGCAAGTTAGCTTACGATAAGTCGTAACCTGTAATTCGGCGGTGAATGCCTGCGCATTTTCTGCCGACGATGAGTTGAATTAACAGCGGTTGAACGTGAAGACGTTCGGCCGTTTTTCTTCATATCGTTGCTTCGAGCACCACAAGAATATTTCCGCCGCGCTTGTGATTTCCTCTCGCTAGCTGTGTTCGACCACATCACCGGCCGAAGACTTGCCGCGAGCGCCGAACCTGATGCGCGAAACGGACGTGATCTAGCCCTGCGATCGCGGCTGAGGGTGACGCGATCCGAGATAGCGATTCACGAGTTTGGCCGCCACCGTCATCACGATCAGTCGAAAAATCCAGCGCATCATACAACAGGATCGAAACTCGTGCCTCGGCGAGCCGTGCTGAAGTTCAACCTCGACGCCATCCACAGTCCTTTTCCGCGGATTTGACGGATTCCATAGAAACGATGATAGCCAATCGCTGAAGCGCGCAGAAAAACAATTTCAGATCCCAACCCCGACGGTCGATTCCTCGAGACAGAGCGGCATGCTCGTCTTGCTCGGTGTGTTGTTCACGATCATTCTCGCCGGTCTCGACAACACGATCGTCAGCACCGTCATGCCGGTGGCGTTGCCTGAGCTTGGCAGTGCCCACCTGTACGCGTGGACATTTGCGGCTTACATGCTCGCCGCTGCGGTCTCGATGCCGATCTGGGGACCGGGATCCGATCGGTGGGGACGCCGGCGCACGTACCTCATCGGCATTGTCGCGTTCACGGTCGGGAGCGCGCTCTGCGCCATCGCGCGCACGATGATGGAGTTCATCGGCGCTCGCGCCATCCAAGGCATCGGAGCGGGAGCCGTTGCCACTCTTCCGTTTGTTCTGCTTGGAGTTGTATATCCGCCTAACAAACGCGGGAGGGCGCTGGGCGCGGCCAGCAGCGCGTGGGCGGTCGCGAGTGTGGCCGGACCACTCCTTGGTACGCTGATCGTCACGCGCTTTTCATGGCGCTGGGCTTTCCTGATCAACGTGCCGATTGCCATTATCGCTGCGTTGCTCGTGATCGCCGGAATGCGCGAGAGCATTGGACAAAGCGTCGGCCGATTCGATTTTGCCGGTGCGCTTCTCGCCGGCGCCGGCGGCAGTTGCCTGATGTGGGCGTTTGTCGACCTCGGTGAGGGACAAATTGGACTAATGCAAGCCGCGCTCGTTGGCGCCGGGATCATTCTGCTTGCCATCTTTGTCTGGCATGAGGGACAAACGCCGCATCCCATTCTGCCGTTGACTTTCTTTCATCATGCCGGCTACGCGTCTTCGATTTCTTCGTCATTCCTCGCTTTCTTCAGCGGCTTCGGCCTGAGCGCTTATCTGCCGCTCGCAACCAACGCCGCTTTTCATGACAACCGCGCGTTTGTAGGCCTGGTGGTTGGCGCGTTCACCATTGGATGGAGCACGTTCGCCTTCGCTTCCGGGCGGTTAGTCCACCGAATAGGAGAACGACTTCCGAGTGTGATTGGAATCGTTGTCCATATTCTGGGACTTCTCTTTTTCATGGTCGCGTTCGAACATGGACTCGTCTCGGTCATCGTTGCGGCGCTCATCGCGGGCGCCGGAATGGGACTGCTCTCGCCCGCGCTCACCGTAGTGGTGCAGAATAGCGTCCCGGTTGCCCGTATGGGTAGCGCGACCACCAGCCAGCAATTCATCCGGCAGATCGGTGCTGCGCTCGGAGTCAGCGCATTTGTCCTGGCCGCAACTGTAGGCGGATTTCGGTTAGGCTTGCTGTTAATGATTGCAGTGAGCGCCGGAACCTTTGCATGCGTGCTCGCGCTGCCCGAGCACAGCCTCCACGATGCACACCACATTGATGCTTTACAATAATTGGCGCCACCATCGCAATCACCTGTGCAATTGAAACCAGGCCGGGTTTAACTCTGCGAGCGGCTCTTTCAGTTTGTCGAGCTCCGCGGTTGGTCCGTGAACCTCGATCCGGACCAACTCCGCCATGGTTAGGGCCTGGGCGAGCATGGCGCTCACATTGTCCAGGTGTGTGAGCAGTGCCTCCGCGTTAACGTAAGCTTCACGGCAAAATAGTTCGTCGCCGTTGATCGTGAACTCGTAGAAAAGATTACCCGTTTCGTTTCGCGTCTTGGCCGCAAACTCCGGTAGGATCGCCTTCAAATGCGGCATCTTGTCCGGAGGCACCTTGAAGTAGGGATGCAGACTGACGAATCCCGAAAGCCGATTCATGCCCAATCGTAAACCTTTTCGGGTTGCGGAGCGAGACCAGACGCGCGTTCAATAAATGCCTGCCACGATCGGTGTGGTGCATGAGGCTTGTCTGCCGCACAGTTCGGTCTCCCAAACCGAATCTCCGACTTCCCTAGGCTGATTGAAACTCGTTCGTTGCCCACACTCACTCGCTCCTACCCTCGTCATTTTACCTTCCATGTCGCGCGTCCCACGCGCTCCATTCGCAGCTCACAGCCTCCCGCCGTAAAGTTCGCGCCCGCGAACCGTAGCAAGTATCGTCGCTAACATGACAGCTTCCACCGTAGCCCAATACCTCGCCGCACTCCCCGCGGATCGATAAAAACCATCACCCGCTGGCCCGTAATTGTTGTCTGCAAAAAACTTTTGAGCCCCAATGACCAAGACGCAGCGCTTCACACTCGCGGCCACGAGCCTCGGTCTCTTTATGATCTATCTGGACGCGTTGATCGTGAACGTCGCGTTACCCGCCATCCAGTCGGACTTCAAGGTGGGCGAGGCAGGCCTGCAGTGGGTCGTCACGGCGTACAGCCTTGGAATGACAATCGCCATTATGTCATCCGGGACGGCAGCGGATATCTACGGCCGGCGCAAGCTCTACCTTTGCGGCATCGCTGTCTTCACTGTGGCCTCCGCGGCGTGCGGCATGGCGTCCTCGGTCGAAGCACTCAACGTCGCGCGCGCTATCCAGGGAGTTGCGGCAGCGACGGTCAATGTAACGTCGCTCGCGCTCGTCAGCGCCGCATTTCCCGATCCGAAGTTGAAAAGCTGGGCCATCGGCATCTGGACAGCGATCGCGAGCACCGCCATCGCAATCGGGCCGACGCTAGGCGGCGTCATGGTGCAGGGGCCCGGCTGGCGCTCGATCTTCATGGTCAACATTCCCGTCGGGCTCGTCGCCATGGCCTTGACGTGGCGCTTTGTAGCGGAGTCGCGGGACGAACGCCCGCGCACGTTCGACATCCCCGGGCAGTTTCTATTCATGGCTTCGGTCGGGGCCTTCGCCTTTGCCGTGATTGAAGGTCCTCATGCGGGCTGGCTCTCGGGAAAGATCCTGACGCTGTTCGTGGTCGCGGGTGCGGCGTTGGCGGCATTTATCTTCTGCGAACGCAGGAACGCGGACCCCATGATGGACCTCAAGCTCTTCGGCGATCGCACGTACTCGCTCGCGATCATCACGATCTTCGCGGCTTTGTTCGCCGCATATGGGATGTTGCTCGTGATTACGCAGTACATGCAGAACGTGCGCGGTTTCTCGCCGACGGATGCGGGGTTCCTGCTCTTGCCGTACAGCATGAGCCTCATGATCGTGTCGCTCACGGCTGGGAAACTCGTGGGAGTGATCGGCTCGCGGCGTCTGATTCTCCTCGGCGTCGCGTCGCAGATCGTCGGGTTCGCCGTTCTAATCGCGGGGCTGCCGGCAAGCACAGTCGTCGTTGCCACCGGCCTCGTCTTCGTGGGCGTGGGAGCTGGGTTGTGCCTGACGCCGATCACCTCGCTCGCTATGACGACGGTTCCGGCCGAGCGCGCGGGAATGGCATCGGGCATCATGAGCGCACAGCGCGCGCTTGGTTCCACCGTCGGGTTTGCCGTGCTCGGCTCGATCCTTGCAGCAACACTAACGACCACCCTCAGCGCCCACCTCTCCGACGCGCTTCCGAATCCGACCGAGCGAAAGGAAGTCGCCAATATGATCATCGGGGACGCGAATCCCCGCGCTTACTCTGCTGAGATCGGGCCCGGCCGGCCGATCAAACATCTCAACCCAGCCACGCAGAAGGCGATCCTGGCGGTTGCCGACAGCGATTTCATCGAGGGTATCCGATTCAGCCTCGCAACAGCCATAGTGTTTCTCGCCGTCGTCCTCGCCGCCGGCATCGCCTGGTTTCCCCGCCGCAGCGGCTCTATCGCCGGCGCCGAACGTGAGGCGCGAGCCCTCGCGTCGGAGGAGACCGCACGCGAAAGCCCTCTTTCGTAACCGCACTGTTGGTCTAATGGGATCGTAATTCGTGGATTCTCATGTGTTCACCACGAAGGACACGAAGCACGCCCAGGCAAGGACGTTACCGCGCGGCCGATCGCCGCGAGATTATTTGTCGAGGTGATCGGTCGAGTGGATGAACGCGGCCACGTCGTCGTGTAGCGCCTTAAGCGATTCCTGATGGGCGTACACCATGTGGCCCGACTGATAGTAGCGATAGTCAATGTGGTCCTGGAGCCGCTCTGGGATTTGGAGGTGGTGCATCTCGTACCAGCCCTCGTAATATGGTGTGGCCAGGTCGAAGTAACCGCCCGTTAAAAGAATTCTGAGGTCCGGATTGTATTTCATGGCGGTGGCCAAATCCGGCATGGTGTTGGTCGACTGCGGCAACGGCCGCTCCGCACCCGGCGGTTGATGCTGGAAGTTCCAACTCTTCCATAACGGGATCTCAGGCCGATACGTTTTGTCCTGACCGTAGTGCAAAGACTTCCTCACGTAGTCATTGAAAGCAGAGACATAGGCCGAGCTGATGGCGGCGGCTTGCGGATCGTAGTCGGCCTTCTTGCTCAGTGGATCCATAGTGGGACCTGAGAAGCGCGTGTCGAGCCGGCCGGTGGTGGTGTCGGTATCCTCCTCGAGGTTCTTTGCAAACTCGCCGCCGTCGATGCGCAAATTCGCCTTGAGAATATAGCTAACGGGAAGGCCGGTGTAGGTGTGCAGTTTTTCGGCAATGGCCTGGCGTTCGGCTTTCGGCAGAGTCGCTCCTGCCGCCAGCGCGCGCGCATAGTCGTGCGTGGCGAACTCCTCCACTTCTTTGACGAAAGGTTCGAGCGCGCCGGGAGAATTCGGGCCGGGCAACTTGTGGTGGTACCAGGCGCTGGCGGCGTAGGTCGGCAATGCCACAATGTAGGGCAGGTCAATTCCGGGATTGCCTTCCGGGTCGTCCACGCTCAAGTCGAAGTTCAAGATCTGCGAAAGCATGATCACGCCGTTCAGGTCGACGTCGTATTCCTGTGCGAGCAGATTCACCAGCACGGCGGAGCGCGGTGTTCCGTAGCTTTCACCGAAAATGTATTTGGGTGAGTTCCACCGCCCATACTTGCTGAGATACGCCACGATAAATTCCGCGAACGCGTGCGCGTCCGGGTCCACGCCGTAAAATTCTTTTTCCTTGTTTTTACCGGCGATGCGGCTGAAGCCGGTGCCTGGAGCGTCCACGAATACCAGATCACTCGCGTCCAACAGGCTGTAATCGTTATTAACAACTTGATAGGGCGCCGCGGCCGTATGCGTGTCGTCGGCGGTGATTACCCGCTTGGGTCCAAAGGCGCCCATGTGCAGCCAAACTGTCGAAGAGCCAGGTCCGCCGTTGAACAGGAACGTGACCGGGCGTTTTTCTGATTCCACATTCTTTTTGTTATAGGCCACGTAGAACATCGACGCTTCAGCCGTCGGATTCTTATGCTCGTTAGGCTCCTGTTCACTTTCCTCACTTTCCTCACTTTCCTCGCTCTCCTTGCTTTTCCGATCCCCTTTCGGGGCTGCGTCGTCCCAGCCTTTGGGATGTACGACGAGCGTGCCGGCCACGGCTTGATACTCGATTGGGCTGCCTCCGACAGTCACGGTGCCCGTGCTGGTGATGGATTCGGGCTTAAAGTTGGGGGTTGCCGTAGGCTTGGGCGTGTCCTTCGACTCAGGTTCGGAACCCTTCTCGGAGGCCGCTTTGGCTTGAACGGCGAGTGCTGCAGTTGTCAGGACGAGGGTGAAGACGAGGCGAAGCAAGCGTTTCCGGAGAGCAATTTGCATTTTAAATTCTGGCTGTGAACAGAGTTTCGAGCAAACGCTGTTTTCGGCTTGACCCGTTTACAAGAACCCACCGAACCACGGTGAATGTCTGATGTCTGATGTCTGATGTCTGATGTCTGATGTCCGATGTCCGATGTCCGATGTCTGATGTCCGATGTCCGATGTCCGATGTCCGATGTCCGATGTCCGATGTCCGATGTCCGATTGGTCAGTCAGAAGGAGCTAAGTATTCAAATTACTTCTTACTTTTCTCATGTCCGTACTCCAACGAGCTTTTTAAAGCTGAAGACTCGACGGAATGTGGAATTCGGCGTAATCCTGTGTCGTGAAAAATGTTCCCATGGTCAGAGCGCGCCAAATGCCTTTCTCGCGTTTCAGGAAAACCCACGCAGAATCTGTTTCGCCTGCATGTTTTGGGGTTACTTTCACGCGCGCGTAACCGCCCTCAATCTTCTGTACGCTTAGGTTGAATCCCGACACTGCGGAATGCGCTGCCACGTACGTTCGCGCGGTGGTAATTACTGCGTCATTCTCATTGGCGAGTAGCAATGAGCCGCCGAAGGTTATTGCAAGGACTATTGATATCAGCGAGAAAGCGCGAGCAAGCCGCGCAACGGCGATGGTTTTCATACGATTGCGTTTCTTCCATAATGTAACCAAAGACCAACGAAAAGGAGATGATTCTCGACATCAGTTACGGCGCGGCAAGAGCATGGAGAGCAAATGCCGGTCGCGTTTAAACTCTTCTGAGAACCACCTCGAAGATAAGAAGGTCTAGGAACTACAAATAACACGAATTATGATTGCTCCGGAACGCGAACAATTCCTCCAGCGCCTCGAATTGTTCAGCCATCTCGGGGCCGACGAGCTCCGCGCACTTGCCGAGGTTACCCAAGTCGTTCAGTTCCCCGCTTCGGCGCTGATTTTCCGGGAAGGCGAAGCCGGCGACTGCGCTTACGTTGTCGTCCGGGGTTCGGTGCAGGTCTTCGCCATCGACCGGAACGGTGACGAAGTCGTGCTGGCACATCTCAAGGAGCTCGACCATGTCGGCGAGCAGTCGTTGTTGCCCGGACGCTCCGGCCGTCGCAATGCGAGCCTTCGCGCGTGTGAGGACACCACGCTCCTCCGAATCCCCAAGGCAGAGTTTCAGAAAATCCTCGCACAACGGCAAACACTAAAAGATCTGTTGTCTCAAGCAGGACAGCAGCAGGTCCAGGCAAACGTGATCCGCACTACGCGATTGGCCCGGCTGTGGGCGCTCTTCATGTTCATCAACGCTTTTATCAGTATCGGCATCCTCTGCGGGCTGGCGAAAGTCTTCCGGACGCCGTTCATTTTCCCCACGCTCGGGGCCATCGCGTTTCTGGTGTTCTTCACGCCCACCACTCCGGCAGCGAGCCCGCGCAACGCGCTGTGCGGTCACGCCGTTGCGCTCGTCTGCGGATATGCAGCGCTGTGGGTGACGGGGTTGCAGTATGCTGGGCCGGCCATCGTCACGGAATTGGGCTGGGCCCGGATCCTGGCTGTTGCGCTGTCCCTCGCCATGACCGGAGCGCTGATGATTCGTCTGAATGTTCCGCATCCTCCAGCCGCCGCGACGACGTTGATCGTGTCCCTTGGGCTGGTCACCAGGCCCGGGTACCTCGTCATCCTTGAGGCCGGTGTCGCTCTGCTCGTGGTGCAGGCGATCATCATCAATCGACTCGCCGGTGTGAGGTACCCGTTGTGGGCCAGCGTTCCGGCACCGAAGATCGGCGTGCTGGCCAACCGAGGCGCGCTGCAGCGGTTCACGCGGTTACTCTGACTCGGTTGATGCCCGAAGAACGAATGGCGCGATGCGCGACCTCAGCAGCCTAACGAGTCTGCAGCCACACGCCGCGAAAAGCGTTTTTACCGTTCCGACCCGGATACTTTCCGTCGTCGCTAAGAATCAAAATCCTGGCCTTGTCGCCGTCGCGCATAATCATGATTGCCTCCGGATTGAGATCGCCGAAATCAACCCCGATGTCCTTTGGCTCAGTGCCGGGCTTCCACCAAAAAACGCGCGACGGCTTCGCGCCCGGTGCGGGGACAAACGATAGGGGTCAGTCAACAAATCTTGACAGCCATGATCGTGCTTGACGCGGGAACAACTGTGTCTTTCTGACGAAAGCGGCGCGCCGGCTGCGCTAATGCTCGGGTCTGCGATTATTTGAAAAGCCTTTGCTTTTTATGAAGCCGAGTTCCCCTGCTCACTTTGACGTGTCAGAATGCAAGCTGCTGTCGTGTCAAGATTTGTTGACTGACCCCTATTCTTCTCCCCTGCGAGTCATGGCGAAGTGCGATCATCTCGCGAATGCCCTCGCGAGATGATCCTTGAATTGAGCGGCCACAGTTTCGAGCGATCCTAAAGG
>JBARAJ010000094.1:0-7448 GCA_049791915.1 Candidatus Udaeobacter sp. | reverse complement strand
GAACCGGAATCATCTTCGTTGCGAATTCCGCAACGTTTATCGTCCTGAAGTCTCTCATTTATGTAGCGAAGCGAGACCAGTTTTCATCGAATGTCCGTCAGTTTCTATCACATCGGCTTTGCGATCGGTTGTCCACAGAAAATATTGAAAAAGGATTCGCCGCCAGCAGCGCTAGCGATGCACTTTGAGAATTTAACGCGCCTGCATAAGATGAGCGCGTGCGCGCCTTCATCTGCCGAATCTTCTTTGTTCTCGCGCTGACGTCCGTCGCAAAGAGCGCTCACATTTCCGACAATGACCCGAAGAATCTGCTTGCTGCGATTCGGCAGAACAGGACGACGCAAGCTGATTTTCAGGAGCAACGAGTGATTCGGCTGATGAAGAAGCCGGTGCTGAGCTCGGGAACAGTTTGGTTCGAGCCGCCTAACAAGTTCCGCCGCGAAGTGAAAGGCAATTCGCCCAGCATCACGGTGAGCGATGGCCGCGACCTATGGATTTATTATCCGAACTTCAAATCCGCGGAGCGTTACCCGTTAGGCAAGGGTTCGCCGCTGGATGCAACAGTGGCGGCGATCAATTCCGCGCTGAATCTGGAAAACATCGAAACCAGTTTCAATGTCACCGCGACCAAGATCGAGAATGGCCACGAGCTGCAGCTGCTGCCGCGTACCGCTGCGATGAAACGAGTGTTTCAAAAGCTTGATCTGCGAATCAACGACAAGTTTCGAGTCGAACGCACGGATATGCTGTTGCCGAACGGCGACCAGATCGTCACTGCGTATTCGAACCAGACGCGTGCGGCGATTCCTTCGTCCACGTTCGAATTCAAGCCGCCCGCTGGCACGGAAGTGACCACGCCGCTCGGACAATAGAGCTGGCACTAGTCAGGAAAGCGGGAACGCAGGAAAATCTTAAGGTGGATCGGCTTGTTTCCGAGCCGATGACAGCGGACCCAACTCAACGCGTTGGGGACAACGCGTTCCACCTTCCTGGCGCCCTGATCCAAAATTTCTCCAGGGAGGATCCGAACGTTGAAACGCTACATCTATTCTCGACGGAACAGTACTCGTTCTCTAAAACGGATAGGGTGCTGCAAAGCTTGTTGATCATTTGCATTTCAACTGCCTGTGTCGTTGTAGCGTGGGCAGAGCCGTCGCCGACACCAGACCACATCACTTCGCGGATTCCCCGGCAATCGGTCCAATCGAGCGCGATCGCAAAGGTTGGCTACAGCAAACGCCGTCACATTCTCGAAATCGAATTCGTTAACGGCGCAGTTTACCGCTATTTCGACATTCCGCTTTCGGTCTATCGCGACCTGATGTCGGCGGAATCAAAAGCTCGCTTCTACGATTCCAATATCAGGAAACACTATCGTTCGGTTCTGGTTCGGCCGCGGCAAAAGGAACAGCACTAGATGAAACAGAAATTGTCGCACTGCCGTGACGGGGTCTCGTTTCTCGCGGGAACGTTTCGCCTCGCCCTTTGGGCCGTAATACAGGCATCGTGCCTGTCTCGTCGAACAGGCATCCTTGCCTGTTTCGAGACGCGCAGGCTGGGAAGCCTGCACGACAATTCCGGCTGGAAGCCGAAGTTACTTCGTGGGTAAAAAGAGGCGGCGTTTCAAATTCGATGAAGTGAGGCAAAGATTCCGCCTCACGCCGACCGAAAGACGAGTAGTCGTATTCGTTGCCGCGGCGTTTGTGCTCGGCCTGGTCACGAAGTGTTATCGCGACGCACATCCATCCCCTACCCCTGGCCAAACTCATTCTGGCAGGAACCGGGCATCGAGCTCATCTCGGGCACGGCTTGACCAAGCGCGCGCCCTGAATCCCGATACCGCAACGAGGCCACAGCGAAAACCCGCAGAAAAGCTTAACTTGCCAGATTCACCGACCGAACAAGATTATCAGCGAAAGTAACAAGGCAGAAAACCCATTCCCCCCGCATCGTGTTTGCGAAAGACATTGTTCCCACAGATCATCCCGGAGTGACCGATCACGTTGAGGCTTTCACGAAGCAAATTTGTGAAGTCATCGTAGGCAAAAACCAGGCGGTAAAGCTCGCTGTCGCCTGTTTGCTCGCGCGCGGTCACCTCTTAATTGAAGATATTCCCGGCGTCGGCAAAACAACGCTATCCCAGGCGCTAGCACGGTCGCTGGCGCTGGCATTCCAGCGCATTCAATTTACGAGTGATCTTTTGCCGGCTGATATTCTCGGTAATTCCATCTTCGATCGGGCCGAACAAAGGTTCGTGTTTCATCGGGGCCCGCTGTTTTCGCAAGTAGTACTGATCGACGAGGTCAATCGCGCGACAGCGAAGACGCAAAGCGCGCTGCTTGAAGCAATGGAAGAAGACCGCATCTCCGTCGATGGCACGACCTATGATTTGCCCGAACCGTTTTTTGTGGTCGCAACACAGAATCCGCAACACGCAGTCGGCACTTTTCCGCTGCCAGAATCGCAGCTTGACCGTTTTCTCATGCGGATCGAGCTGGGCGTGCCGGATCGCACCAGCGAGCGCGCAATGCTGCTGGGAATGGATCGACGCAAAATGCTCAAGGAGTTAAAGCCGGTGATGAGTCCGCGAACGTTAATCGAGATTCAAGATAATGTGCGAAAGGTGCACGCTTCACCCGCGTTGCTCGATTATCTGCAGGACCTTCTGGATGCATCTCGACAACGCCACATCACGGGCCTATCCCCGCGCGCAGGACTCGCATTGCTCCACGCCTCGCAGGCTTGGGCGCTGATGCACGGACGTGAGATGCTCCTTCCCGAAGACATCCAAGCCGTAGGAATGGCTGTCATGGCGCATCGGCTCGGACACGACCTTGAACAGTCCGGGCAAAGCGGACGAACACTCGCTGACAATTTGCTTCACAGCGTGCCCGTCCCGTGAAGGCAAAGTTTCCGCTGGCCTATCCAACTGCAGGTTTTGCGGCGCTGCTGTTCGTCCTTGCGGCGATGTGGTACGCGGCGTCGAGTCAAAACAGCGCAGCAATTTACCTCCTCTTGTTTTTGCTGGCTTCGGTTTTCCTGGTCTCGATTCCAAATACTCTGACCAATCTTGCTGGCGTCACCCTGCGGGTCGAATCCGCCAAGCCAACATTTGCAGGGGACGAGGTGTTTTTGCCGGTTGAGATCATGAACACCTCCCGTTCGACACGTTATGGAATCGAGGTGGTCCTGCCCGACGAGGATAAAACGCGTGAGCGCGTCGACTCCATCCCTCGCGAGAGCGCGGCCCGCCTGACCCTTCGATTTGCCACGCATCGCAGAGGCGAACATAAAATAGAAAATTTAGACCTAACGAGTTGTTACCCTCTCGGCTTTGTGCGTGCGTCAAAGAGATTTGTGTCCAATCAAACCTACCTCGTCTATCCCAAGCCAGCGGGAAATTCCCAGCTACCAACGACCTACTCACGATTCGCCGACAACCGGGTTCAGCAAGGCATCGGGCATGGCGATGATTTTGCGGGCGTCCGCGCCTACGTACCCGGAGAATCCCAACGTCACATTGATTGGAAAGCTGTGGCGCGCGGGCGATCGCTGATGACAAAAGAGTTTGCTGCGGAAACCAAGAGCGCGGCGTGTCTCGATTTTTTCGAGCTCCGCGTTGCTGATGTGGAAGAAAAGCTGTCACAGCTCACGCTGTGGGTGATCGAGGCTGAACGTGCACAGCAGCCTTATGGCCTTCGCCTTCCGAGCATCGAAATTTCTCCTGCCCTTGGGCAGATGCATTTTCACTCCTGCTTACGCGCTTTGAGTCTGTTCCGGCCAGTCGAGCATGAGTAGCAATCCGATCAAGAGGGACACGAGCATCCCCCGGCGACCGCTGCTTTGGATGGCGGCAGCATTGCTCTTCACGCTACCTCCATTCTTCGACTCTCTCGCCATGTGGGTTCCATGGCTTTTTCTTCTCTCGCTTGCACTGAAATTTTGGATGGAACCCAGGGGTTACCGGCTTCGCTCTGTCGTTTTGAAACTAATGCTCGTCGCGACGGCGGTCACGACAGCTTTTTTCAGTTACAGTTCTGTTAGAGGCGTCGAGGCGGGCATATCACTCCTTGTGGTTCTCACGTCTCTGAAGATTCTCGAAGCGCACACGGCACGTGAGTTCCGGGTCATGGTACTAATCGGGTGGATCCTTTGTCTGTGTGGATTTTTCCTTTCCCAAGACTTCGCGACAGCGCTTTGTCTCCTGATCGCGTTTGCCCTGCTCGTAGTCGCACTCATCCAGTTTCATCGCGGAGCGTCACCGGGCGCGGTCTGGCCTCCGGTCGGCACGACGTGCAAACTCCTCCTTCAAGCATTGCCGCTTGCCGCGCTTTTTTTCCTGCTGTTTCCCCGAATCAATACCGGATTCCGGTTTGAACTGCGTCCGTTCCGTTCGGCAAACACCGGTTTTTCCGATCGGCTTTCTCCTGGTAGCATCGCGGCCCTTGCAAATTCTTCGGAAATCGCCTTCCGCGCGGAGTTTCCTGGAAAGGCCACTCGACCGTCTGGTCCGATGTATTGGCGCGGGGTCGTCATGTGGCGTTGCAACGGCATGGAATGGCAAGCTCCGTCCGCACCGCGGCCGAAGTCTTCATCTTCCACGCTCGACTTCGCCGGCAGCGGCGTCCTTCCTGTTTCATCCAAGGAAATCCAGCAGCGCATCACGCTAGCGCCGAACGGCGCGCGCTGGATGTTTGCGCTCGACCGCCCGATCAAAACTGTTCCTGGTGCAATGCTCGCACGCGGCGATTATCTCAGCAGCGTCCAGCCGATTAGGAAAACCCGCCGATACGAGGTCGTGTCGTCAGAATTCAGCGGGAGCGAGATCACAGCGAAGGAGCGAGCGGAAGCACTCGAGGTGCCGGCATCGATTAGTCCGGCAGTGCGCGACCTGGCGCACTCCTGGACGGTGCAAAATCCTGACTCGCGCAGCGTAGTAAACAGAGCGCTTCAGTTTTTCCGGACGCAAGGGTTCAGCTATTCGTTGACGCCGGGCGAATACGAAGGCTTGGAGGAATTTCTTTTCCGTCGTCGCGTCGGGTTCTGCGAACACTATGCCACGAGTTTCGCTACTCTGATGCGGTTGGCAGGAATCCCTGCGCGTGTTGTTGTCGGCTATCTGGGGGGAGAGTACAACGATCTAGGTCACTTCTTTCTAGTGCGACAGGCGGACACGCACGCATGGTGCGAAGTTTGGCTTCCGGAAAAGGGATGGACTCGAGTGGATCCAACCGCCGCAGTTGCGCCGGGAAGAGCGAGCCTGGATTTAACCTCGTTTTTAGAGACACGCATCGCTTCCGGACAAATGGCAGGTCGCAGCAACGCCTTGATAGCGCGGTTGCTGCGGTCCGGCATTTTCACCAACGTTCGGTTCGGCTGGCAAACACTGAGCTATGAGTGGGACACGCGGCTTGTTGCGTTCGACGCCGACGTACAAGACGTCTTGCTAACGTCCATGGGAATCGCCAGCCGCGGCACGGTCTTTCTCGTGGTAGAAATTCTGCTCGTCGCAATCGCACTGCTTGCAATCTATTTTGCATGGATGCAACTGCGGACCCGCGCGCGCGTGGACCGGGTAAAGGCGTTGTATGAATATTTTTGCCGAAAGATTGCCCGCCTCGGTGTACGGCGAGATCCCTGCGAAGGCCCGTTAGATTTTGCTCGGCGCGCTGCTCAATCTCTGCCTAACGAATCTAATCGCATCCGGCAAATCGCGGACACATACATCCTGCTGCGGTATGCGCCAGAACCTGCGCCGGGAATGCTAGACAGATTTGCAAGAGAAGTGAACGCGTTTGGCACCCGCGCCCGACACTGACCACGTAACGGTCGCCGAAAGTGATTGCGATCTCTTACTAACTCAAACCACCGCCGCAGCTCCGGAGGGTTGTAGTTAGAGATATTTCTGCGGAATCGCGTGCTCAGCGCTCTCGTGCTGCCAATAAATGGACAGGATCCACCAGCGCTTGCCGTCATTAAAAAGCTGAAAACTGTTGATGCCGCGCATAAACGGCGTGGGATCGCTCGGATCGTGACGCGATTCGTACGTGCTCCAAACGTGAGCGATTCGGCCAAACTGTTCGGTGCGCCGCGCGATTTCTGTTTCGTAAAAACCTTGCTGTAGAAGCGGTTCCGCTCGCGCGATATACTTTTCGACATCCAACATTTGCGGCTCAAGGTCGACGTCGTTTCTTCCGGGGACGCTCGCAGTGGGCATTATACGCGCGCCGGGATAAAACAGCGACCGCTCACGATTCCAGTCGCGCTTTTGTCCAGCCGGTCCAGAGATCACATCGTACGCGGCGGCGATGATTGCGTCGATCGACTCCACATCGCGCGGATCAGCTGGTTGAGAGGTTAAGCTTTCAGGCATCGGAAGTCTTTCTACAGAGTTCGAGTACCTTCATCGCCGCGTTGTGCCCGGGAATGCCGCTAACAGCGCCACCTCGCACGGCGCTTGATCCGCAGAAAAACACATTTTCGTATTCCGTCTCAACACCCCACGTGCCGACCTGATCTCTGCGCTCGGCAAATGGAAACGTCGGCGCGTTATGAAAAATATTCCCATGATACATCCCGAGCGCGTCCTCGATATCCACGGGGCTTTTGCTTTCGATGCAAGGGCTGCCATCACGCGCCAGAGCCAGGCAACTTTCGATCGGCTCTTCCAACCACTGGTTGATGCTGGCGAGGTATTTTTTCTCAGCTTCCCGGCGCATTGCTTCATTATCCCGCACAAACAAGCTCCACGGCGCGTCCAATCCGAAGAGGGTCATCGTGTGAAAGCCTTGTTCGCGCAGCTCCGGCGCGAGAATGCTGTCGTCGGTAAGCGTGTGACAGTAGAGTTCGCACGGCATTTTCTCCGGCAACCTGCCGCCTGACGCTTCGTCGTAGCTGACATTCATCTGTTGGTAGCCTTCGTCGCTATGGAACGTTCCGCGAAACGCTTCAGTCGCTGGAATTTTTTTTGCTTTCAGTTTTGGCAAACGACTCAGGAGCATGTTGATCTTGAAAACGGATCCTTCATCAGTGCGATCCGGCTGATAGAATCGGCCTGTAAGCTTTGCCAGCAAATTCCGCCCAAAGTTAACCAGAAGAAACCGCGCCTCGACGGTCTCGTCTTTTCCGTTCACCAGAAATTCAACAGTGCGCGTTTTGCCAGTGACGTTCATCGGGCGGACATGAACGTTCGTTAACATTTCGGCGCCTGCTTTGCGTGCGGCGTGTTCCAGTTCGGACGAAACCGCGCCCATCCCGCCCACCGGCACCTTCCATTCGCCCGTCTTATTGCCGATTAAATGATAAAGGAAACACCGGTTTTGCAGTAGCGAACTGTCGTGCGGATGCGTGAAGACGCCGACCTTCGCGTCTGTAAACACAAGCCCGCGCACCAGATCGTCTCGCAGATAACGCTCGACGGCAACCCCGAGCGGTTCCTCAACCAAAGT
>JBARAJ010000093.1:0-6841 GCA_049791915.1 Candidatus Udaeobacter sp. | reverse complement strand
TGACCGGCAAATACGTTTTCGACGCGAATCCAGCCATTGTCGAATTGCTTCGCGAGCGCGGGATGCTTCTGGGCGAAGAAAAGTTTCATCATTCATATCCATATTGCTGGCGGTCGAAAACGCCGATCATCTTTCGGAACGTCGATCAATTTTTCATTCGTATTGATGCGCTGCGCGGCAGAGCTCTCGAAGCAATTCACGATGAGGTGAAATGGATCCCGGCATGGGGCGAGAACCGCATCGCGGGGACCGTTGAATCGCGACCCGACTGGGTGATCTCGCGCCAGCGTAGCTGGGGCGTGCCGTTGCCGGTTTTTTATTGCAAGGACTGCAAAGTCCTTCTCGACCCAAAAATTATTCGCAAGTTGGCCGACCTGGTCGCGCAGCGCGGGTCAAATATTTGGTTCGAATTGGATGATGCCGCTCTCGCAAAAGAAGTCGGATTGCCGCCGGATACAACCAAAGGAACCGACACGATCGACGTCTGGATCGACAGCGGCGTTTCGCATAAGGCGGTGTGCGCGGTTCATCCGGAGTTGCGCGATCCTGCCGACATGTATCTCGAGGCGACCGACCAACATCGCGGCTGGTTTCAGTCATCGCTGTTGACGAGCATCGCGCTGAATAATCGTGCGCCATACAAAATATGTCTGACCCATGGTTTCGTCGTCGATCTGGATGGGAAGAAGATTTCCAAGTCGGGCACATACGAAAAGCCAACGGCCGCCGATCATTTCGTCGGCAAGTATGGCGCCGATCTGCTGCGGCTCTGGGCCAGCAGCATTGATTACACGACCGACGTGCCGTTCTCGGAAGAAATCTTTACGCGTCTCGGGGACACGTATCGGCGGATCCGTAACACGCTGCGCATTTTGGTTGGGAATTTGTATGATTTTCCTGTAGCCGGGGTCGCTGACCCCGGTCCGCGGTCAAGGCCCGCGGCTACAACATTAGTCGATCGCTGGATTCTGGAGCGATTGGGCGAAGTGATTGGCACTTGCCGCTCCGCGTATGAAAAATTCGAATTCCACAAGGTCTACCACGCGCTGAACCAGTTTTGCGCTGTGGATTTAAGCAGCCTCTACGTCGATATCACCAAAGACCGGATGTATTGCGACGCGCCGGATTCGCCGCGTCGCCGCGCGACACAAGCGGCGATGCGCGAAATCTTCGACGCGCTCTCCAGGTTGCTCGCGCCGGTTCTTGTTTTTACTGCTGAAGAAGCATGGCGCCATTCGGCTGTAGTCGGTATCGGTGATGCTGGCCAACCGCGGTCACCGACCCCGGCTACAACGTCAGTTCATATACAGGAATTTCCGGAGCCACAGAATCGAGGCCGGGAGGCAATCCATCAGGTTGAGGAGCTTTTGAGATTGCGCGGCATCATCGGTCAGGCAATCGAGCAGGCACGTCAGGAGAAACTGATCGGCAACACGTTGGAAGCCCGCGTGGTTTTGAATTCGGATTCCGACGTTACAGACAAAATTCCAAAGGAAGAACTGGAAGAATTTTTTATTTTGAGTGATTTGACGATTAACCAGACCAAAGAAGCGAGCGTTTCGGTAACGAAAACGCTTTACAAAAAATGCGCCCGCTGCTGGCGGCATCGGTCGACTGTCGGCACAAGCAAAGCACACCCCGATTTGTGCGACCGGTGCGAGAGCGTGGTGAGCGCGCATTAAGTCGTCATGTTGAGCAAAGTCGAGACATCCTGTGAACTTACACTCGGTATTGCTGCGAGATTCCTCGACACCGCCCCGCTTCGCTCGGAATGACAAACAATCAACGTGAAGTTCATCCTCTTTCTCACGCTTCCGCTCTACGCTTTGGATCAGCTGACTAAGCATTGGGTACTGCGATCCATTAGCCCTTACGATGCTCGCAGTGTAGTGCCAGACTTCTTCAATCTGGTTAACGTCCCCAATACCGGCGCCGCGTTTGGATCTTTCAAGGGCAACAACACTTTTTTCGTCATAATTTCCATCATCGCATTGGTCGTCGTGACGATTCTGCTGGTGCGACACTGGCGGTCTGACCCGTGGCGGGATGTATCGCTGGCACTTCTCCTTGCCGGCATCCTGGGAAATCTGACAGATCGCCTGCTTTACGGACACGTGGTCGACTTCCTCCTTTTTAATTTGCACATCCGCTACGCCGATCCCTGGCCGGCGTTTAACGTCGCCGATTCGTGCATCTCGATTGCGGTAGTGCTGTTTATCATTCACTCGTTTCAGAAGGAGAAGGCCAGCGTCGAACAATCGGCAGGTGGGGGTGATTGACCTCAATCGCCCGCTCAGTGATGGTCATAGCGCGTAGAGTGGGCGGTTCAGGTGAACCGCCCCTCCCTCTTGTCCGATGAAACCTTCGCCCATGGAAAAGACCGCGCGTAAGGTGGCGGCGCGCTTGCGTGAGCAGGGGCACATCGCGTACTTCGCGGGCGGTTGCGTGCGCGACATGGTGCGCGGTTTGACACCTAAGGATTACGACATCGCCACTGACGCGCGCCCGGAAACTGTGCAGGCGCTTTTCCCGCGCACGTACGCGGTCGGTGCGCATTTCGGTGTAATTATCGTGTTGGAGGACGGCTTTCAATTTGAGGTAGCCACCTTTCGTTCCGATGACGCTTACATCGACGGCAGGCACCCAAGCGCGGTGCATTTCTCCTCTCCGGAAGCAGATGCGAAGCGACGTGATTTCACGATTAACGGAATGTTTTACGATCCGGTCGCAGGTGAGGTGATTGATCTTGTCGGCGGCCAAACCGACATCGCTGCAAAATTAGTGCGCGCCATTGGCGACCCGGGGAAAAGATTTGCGGAGGATCGCTTGCGCATGCTCCGGGCGGTGCGCTTCGCCGCGGTCCTCGATTACCAGATCGATAAAGAAACCTGGGACGCGCTTGTGGCCAATGCAGCTTCGATCAATCAAATCAGCGCGGAACGAATTCGCGACGAGCTGGTTCGCATTTTTTTGTCGCCGAATCGTGTGCGCGGATGGGACCTGCTCGATTCCAGCGGCCTGATGCGCGCAAATCTACCGGAGATCGAAGCGATGAAAGGCGTTTTGCAGCCCGAACAGTTCCATCCCGAAGGCGACGTGTTCGTGCACACCCGGCTGATGTTGTCGCTACTTCCCGAAACAGTTTCCCTACCGTTGGTTTCCGCGGTGTTATTTCACGACGTGGCGAAACCAGTGACAGCGACTGTGGATGAAACGGGCCGCATCCGTTTCAACGAACATGACCGAATAGGGGCGTTCATGACGGAGGCGATCCTGCGACGGCTGCGATTCTCAGGAGCTGAAATTGAAGCGACAGTTGAAATGGTCAGGCAACACATGGTTTTCAAGGACACGCCGAACATGCGAGTGGCGAAATTGAAGCGCTTCATGGCGCGACCAACGTTCAACGAGGAGCTGGAGCTTCACCGGGTTGATTGCGAGAGCAGTCATCGCATGCTGGACAATTACGAATTTCTGCTACGGAAGCGCAAAGAATTCGCCAACGAACCGATCATTCCGCCGCCCTTGTTGCGCGGTGATGATTTGATCGCGCTCGGTTTTAAGCCTGGCCCTGGATTTGGCGAGATTCTCGAGGCAGTCGAGACGCGACAACTAGAGGGACGCCTGCGCAACGCGGATGAAGCGCTTGAGTGGGTCAAAAAACGATATTTGTCGGGCAAGGAGAATTGAGAAAACCTCAAATAGCGAAGGCCGAATGAGAATTCTGATGAGCAGCGCTGAGGGGCCCCCGATGCAACGGACGGGCGCGCTGGTAGATGTCATGGATGCGTTGCCGAGCGCCCTGCGTGCTCGTGGGCATGAGGTCAGTGTCGCGCTGCCGTTCTATCGCGAGGTTCGAGAGAATCGCGCGTTTAAAAAGAAGGACACCGGCATAACTGTCGAGGTGCAACTCGGCGATACGACTCACGTCGCGCGGTATCTGGAAGGCCGCAGCGCGAGCGGCGTGCAGCTGTTCTTCATCCGCTGCGATGAATTTTTTGATCGCGCAGGAATTTATGGCGAGCGCGGCAAGCCGTACGAAGATAATGCCGCGCGATTTATTTTTTTCAGTAAAGCGACGCTCGAGCTGGCCCGGAGATTGACACCGCAACTGGAGATTTTGCACGTGCACGATTGGGCGCCTGCGTTGGCGCCTGTTTTTGTGCACGCACACGGACTGCCCTTCAACACGGTTTTGACCATCCATCACGTCGCTGATCAGGGCAGCTTCTGGGGACTCGATTTTCAGCTCACGAATTTGCCGGAGCGGTTTTTTACGCTTCACGGCGTGGAGTTTTTCGGGCGGCTAAATTTCCTTAAAGGCGGCATTCTTTACGCCAATCGAATCACGACTGTCAGCGAGCACTACCGGCGCGAAATCCTGACACCGACAGGTGGATGCGGTCTGGACGGCGTGTTGCGCGAAAATGCGCATCGGCTCAGTGCAATTTTGGACGGTGTAGATTACACGCGCTGGAATCCGTCGTCCGATCGTTTGCTTCCCGCGCGTTACGATGGGAAGCGCCTCCGTGGAAAAGAAGTCTGTAGTGAGGCGCTTCTGAAGCAAATGAACCTCGCGTCCGGGCCGAGCGGTCCAGTTTTCGGAATGGTGACTCGCGTAGTCCAGGAAAAAGGTTTCGAAATCCTGGTGCCGCTGCTCGATCGCTTACTTTGGGACGATGTTCGCTTGATCATTCTCGGCGAAGGCGACCCTGCCTTTGAAACTGCGCTTGCGGTCACAGCCAGAAAATTTCCGACCAAATTTGCTTACCAAAAAGATTACGACGAGAAAGTTGCGCATTTAATTCAGGCAGGCATGGATATCAGCCTGATTCCATCGCGCTTCGAACCTGCAGGTTTAGGCGCGATGTACAACTTGAAGTATGGCGCATTGCCGGTCGCCCTCGCGACCGGTGGAATTCAAGAGATCATCGAAGATTACGATCCGACAACGGACAGCGGTTACGGTTTCCTGTGTTACGAATATTCAAGCGACGCTTTCTGGGACGCGATGAAACGTGCGCGTCAAATCTTCTGCGACCAGTGCCTTTGGACGAAGCTGATGAAACGCGCGATGGCCCGCAATTTTTCGTGGGACGCGTCTGCGCAGCGTTATGAAGCCCTATATCGAGAACTCGTGGGCGACACGAGCCAGGCCGCAGCGTAGAAGATTTCCTCGTTTCTTGACTAAGCGATTGTAGCGTCCGCTGTCCCCTCAGCGGAACATCCCTTGATATATTGCCGCCAAAATCGGCAATGCGCTGTGGTCAGCGCACACTACAGCAAGATTTCTGCGACGCTGGTTTCCGTTTGCCAAGCGCGCTTAGATATGGGAGTGTGGCCGGCTTTTTCTCCCCAGAGAAACTATGACTTACGCAATCATCAAAACTGGTGGCAGGCAATTTCGCGTCGCGGAAGGCGACACCATCGATGTTGATCTTCTTGATGTCGAACCGGGCAAAACTGCCACCTTTGGTGATGTACTGTTGTTTGCCGATGGAAAAGATGTGACTCACGGCAACCCGCTCGTCTCG
Source organism: Candidatus Udaeobacter sp. (assembly GCA_049791915.1). GTDB lineage: Bacteria > Verrucomicrobiota > Verrucomicrobiia > Chthoniobacterales > UBA10450 > Udaeobacter. The sequence continues at coordinate 1,307 of JBARAJ010000093.1, read as the reverse complement.
GAAGCAAAGGTGACCGCTGAAGTTCTCGAACAACGCAAGGACAAGAAAGTGTTCGCGTTCAAATACAAGCGTCGCAAAGGTTATCACCGTACGGTGGGCCACCGTCGCAAATTGACGCGTGTAAAGATCAAGAGCATTAATTTGGGAGCGAAAAAAGCCGCGGCGAAAAAGACCGAGGATTAACAACGAAGCCTTTCAACCAACAACTAGCGACTCTCTTCAATGGCTCATAAAAAAGGACAAGGCAGCGTTAAAAACGGGCGCGACAGCGTTAGCAAACGGCTGGGTGTGAAAAAATTCGGCAGCGAGATCGTCGTGGCCGGCAACATCATTGTGCGTCAGCGCGGCACAAAATTCTTGCCGGGAAGAAACGTCGGGCTTGGTCGCGATTACACAATCTTTGCTCTGATTGACGGGAGCGTGCGCTTCGATCGCAGCGGGCGACGAGTGAATGTAGATCCCGTCGTGGCGAACTCTTCGTCATCTTGAGCCCCGAAAGCTTTCGGGGTCGAAAGATCCCGTTGCAAAAATCGAGCGGTAACTCAACGGGATTCCTCGACTTCGCTCGGAATGAGGGTGCTTGCTTTGCCGGTTCCTTTCGCGGTATAAGCGGGATTTCGCCATGATGAAATACCAAACCTTTCTCCTTTTTGGCGCGCCTGGCAGCGGCAAAGGTACGCAAGGCAAAACCCTCGGCACGATCCCGCGTTACTATCATTGCGCTTGTGGAGACGTATTCCGCTCCATCGACACGCGCTCAAAGGTCGGCAAAGCCTTCCTCGAGTATTCGAGCAAAGGCCAACTCGTTCCGGACGATATCACGGTGGAGCTTTGGCGGGAGGCAATCGATGCGGCCGTAGACGGGCACAAGTTTAAGCCGGACATCGACACGCTCGTATTGGACGGGATTCCCCGAAACGTGGGTCAGGCCAAGATCATGAATGACATGATCGACGTGAAGAAGGTGTTCCATCTTGCGTGCCCCGATCGCGAGACGCTGTTTTATCGACTGAAGAAGCGCGCCCTGAAAGAGAATCGCCTCGACGACGCAAACGAAGAAGTCATCCAGCGGCGGCTTGACATCTACGAGAAGGAATCGAGGCCAGTGCTGTCATACTACTCGAAAGAGCTGATCACCGTGGTTGACGCCATTCAGCCGCCCGTGAAAGTTCTGCTCGATATCTTAGAGAGCGTGAACGACGGCGTGTATGAAACAGCAGCAGTTTGAAAATTTCACTGCCTCCAGTCTTTATTGCGAAAAATGCAAAGCCGCGATGCCGGTACGCGAGCGGCTTTTGTTAGTCCTG